>JAXDLS010000271.1:0-3677 GCA_034666485.1 Chloroflexota bacterium | reverse complement strand
AGGCGATCGCCAACCTGGAGGTGGAGCAGCTCCGGCACGAGAACCCCACCTTCCACGGCGACACCATCTACGCGGAGTCCACCGTCGTCGCCATGCGCGAGTCGCAGTCGCGCTCCGACCGCGGGGTGGTGACGGTGGAGACCCGCGCCTACAACCAGCGCGCCGAGCTGGTCTGCTTCTTCCGCCGCCGGGTGATGGTGCCGAAGCGGTCGGCGGGCGAGGTCCAGCCGCCCGACGAGCCCCTGGTCGCCCGCGGAGCGCACCCCGACCTGGAGCGATGAGCCGCCCGACCGCGGCCGAGCTGGGGCGATACAACGTCCGCCCGCTCACCCCCGGGCCGGAGTCGGCGCTGCGCGACGCGGTGCTCGCCCTCGGCGGCGGCCCCGCCGCCCTGCCGGCGCTGGCCCGGCACGGCCGCGCCGAGGCCGTCGCCGTGAGCGGGCTCGCCCCCGACGAGTGCCGGGTGCTGGTCCGCGAGCTCCGCCGCCTCGGCGGCGAGGCGCTCACCTCCGCCCCCGGCGACCGGGCGGTGCTGCTGGGCCCGCTCAGCGCCTTCGGCGACCTGCCCTCGCGCCTGGTGGAGTGGGGACGGCGCACCGAGGTGCTCGGCGCCGCCCTCCAGGCCGCCATCGCCGGGCGCGGCTCGCGCCCCGCCCCGGTCGCCGCCGGAGGCCACGTGCTCCGCTTCGACCGCCGCACCCTGGTGATGGGAATCGTCAACGCCACCCCCGACTCCTTCAGCGGGGACGGCACCGGCGACGACCCCGCCGACGCGGTCGCCCGGGGCGTCGCCCTCGCCGCCGCGGGCGCGGACATCGTCGACGTCGGCGGCGAGAGCACCCGTCCCGGCAGCACGGCGGTGACCGAGGAGGTCGAGGTCGCCCGGGTGGTGCCGGTGGTGCGCGAGCTCGCCGCCCGCCTCGAGGTGCCGGTGAGCGTCGACACCCGCAAGGCTGCGGTGGCCCGGGCGGCGCTCGAGGCCGGGGCGGTGATCGTCAACGACATCTGGGGTCTGCGCCGCGACCCGGGGATGGCCGCCGTGGTGGCCGGCGCCGGGGCGGCGGTGGTGGTGATGCACAACCAGGCGGAGCCCGAGTACGTGGACGTGGTCGAGGAGGTCTGCGCCGGCCTCCACGAGAGCCTCGCCCTCGCCGAGGCCGCGGGGATCGAGCGCGAGCGGGTCATCGTCGACCCCGGTCTGGGCTTCGGCAAGACCCCGGCCCACAACCTCGAGCTGCTCCGCCGGCTCGGCGAGCTCCGCGCCCTCGACCGGCCGCTGATGGTGGGACCGTCGCGGAAGTCGACGATCGGCGTCCTGCTCGGCGGGGCGCCCCCGGAGCGGCGGCTCGAGGGCACCCTGGCGCTCTGCGTGCTCGCCGCCGCCCACGGCGCCGACCTGGTGCGGGTCCACGACGTCGGCGAGGTGACCCGGGCGCTGCGGGTCGCCGACGCGGTGCTGCGCGGCACCCCGGAGGAGATCCTGGCCCTGCCCCGGCCCGGGCCCACGGGGTGACCCCGGAGCCGCCCGCCCCTGCGGCGGGCAGCGCGGTGGTGGCATGGGTCTCGCTGGGCGCGAACCTGGGCAACCGCACCGCGGCGCTGGCGGCGCTCCGGGCGGCGCTGGTGGGCGGGCCGGTGCACCTGGAGGCGGCCTCGCGCGAGCTGCTCACCCGCGCCGTGGGGGTGAGCCGCCAGCCCGACTTCCACAACCAGGTGGTGCGCCTGCGCTCCGACGTGCCGCTGCCGCCGGCGGAGTGGCTGGCCCGCTGCGACCGCGCCCAACGGGCGGCGGGCCGGCGCCCCACCTACCGCTGGGGCCCGCGCCGCGCCGACGCCGACATCCTCCTGCTCGGCGAGCGGGGGGAGCTGCGCGCCGACCAGGCCGGCGTGTGCGTCCCCCATCCCGAGCTCGGCAACCGCCCCTTCCTCTGCGCCCTGCTCGCCGAGCTCGACCCCGGGCTGCGCCACCCCGACGGCTGGCTCCTCTCCGGCTCCGCCGGGATCTTTCTGTCCTCTCCGCGCTGCGCGCAGACGGGAGGGAGCCTCCCCAGGCCGTCGGCTCCTCGTCGCTGACCGCCCTGCGCCCGGCGGCGGCTACATCGGCAGGCGGTCGGCCAGCTGGGGCACGAGGCGGAGCGCGGCCAGCACCTGCGCCGCCATCCCGGTGAAGTCGGGCGGCTCGTCGAAGTCGATGAGCCAGGAGTGCTCGGCGGTCAGCTTCTCGACCAGCACCGAGCCCCCCAGGGCGGCGAGGCCGACGTGCACGCTGGGCCGGTCGTCGGCGGCGAAGGCCTTGCCCAGCAGGGTCTGCACGGTGTCCAGCCAGCCCGCCACCTCGCCCAGCTCCTGGAGCTCGTAGCCGCCGTCGCCGAGCACGAACTCGGCCTCGATCTCGACGAAGGGCTGGGGCTGCAGCCGCCGGTGGGGGCAGTCCTCCTGCTCCTCGTCGTCGTGGTACAGGTCGCAGTCGGCCCCCGGCCCGTAGGCGGCGACGTAGGTCATCAGCGCATCCCAGACGAAGCTGAGATGGGCGTGATAGCGGGAGGGTGGCTCGCTCGGCTGGAGCCGGACGGTGCAGTCGAAGCGGCGCTCGCCGGCGCCGGGCTCGAGCTCGTGGCGGACGTCCTCGATCGACAGCCCCGACTCGTCGAGGGCCTCGAGGAGGTCGGAGGCCAGCTCCTCGTAGCTGGGGAAGGGCTCGGGGCGGTCGCTGGCGGCCCCGTTCGACCTCTCGCCCCGCCGTGCGCGCTCGGCCACGCGCTACCGCTGACCCGTGCGTGCCCAGCGCGCCGCGGCCGTGACCACCGGGATCCCGAGAGCGGCGACGAAGATGCCGAGCACGGTGAGGAGGAGCGGCTGCTCCGCCCTCGGAGTGGTCCAGTCGTAGACGGCCAGCACCCCGCCGGCGACCAGCCCCACCACCGTCAGCCCGAGCAGGAGCAGGGTGATCGAGACCCAGGGGTCGGCGTGCGCGGGTGGCGCGGGGCGGATCTCGCCTCGTCGCGGCTGAAGCATCGGAGTGGACATGTCGAGCGAAGTCTATCCCTGTGCTCCCCGGCACGGTGGGCGGCCCGATCAGGGCTTGGTGGAGGTGAACCGGTACCCCACCCCCGGCACCGCCAGGATGTGGAGCGGCTGAGAGGGGTTCTCCTCGATCTTCCGGCGCAGGTTCCGGATGTGGACGTCGATGACCCGGGTCTCGATGGGGTGGTCGTACCCCCAGACCGCGTTGAGGATCTTCTCCCGGGAGAGCGCCTTGCCCGCCTGGGCGGCGAGCAGGGTCAGCAGGTCGAACTCGGTGTGGGTGAGGTTGACCTCGGCGCCCCCCCGGAACACGCGGCGCTCGTTCACGTCGATGACCAGGTCGCGGAAGACCATCCGCCCGTCGTCACCGCGCTCGTCCTCCTGGCGCGCCTTGCGCAGGTGGGCGGCGATGCGGGCGAGCAGCTCGCGCGGCCGGAACGGCTTCATGATGTAGTCGTCGGCGCCGATCTCCAGCCCCACCACGACGTCGATCTCCTCGGTCTTGGCGCTGAGGATGAGGATCGGCACCTTGGACCCGGTGCGCCGGATGTCGCGGCAGATGTCGAAGCCGCTGATGTCGGGGAGCATGAGGTCGAGGAGGATGATGTCGGGGCGGAAGCTCTCCAGGGCGCTGAGCGCCTCGGTGCCGGTCT
>JAXDLS010000270.1:0-3045 GCA_034666485.1 Chloroflexota bacterium | reverse complement strand
GGCGAGGAGTTCATCCGCGACCCCTCCATCGCCACCACGGGGTACGACCCGGCGGCGGCGCGGCGCATCCTCGACGACGCCGGCTACCGGCTCAGCGCCGCCTGCCACGACGGCCGCGGCCGCGCCGACCCGGCGGGTCACTGCATCGACCTCGACCTCGTCACCACGTCGGGGAACACCGCACGGCAGCAGGCGCAGGTCGCGGTGCAGTCCGACCTCGAGAAGGTGGGCATCTTCACCACCCTGAGCACCACCACGGCGGGCCGGCTCTTCGGCTCCTTCGGCGACGGAGGCATCCTCTACAGCCACCGGTTCGACCTGGCGATGTACGGCGAGACCGGCTCGCCCGAGCCCGACGGCTGGTACTCGGCCTACCACTCCGACTGCCGCGGCGCCTGCCCCGGCGAGAGCCAGCTGCCCTCGGCGGCCAACCGCGGCCAGGGCCAGGACGCCACCGGCGAGGACAACCCCGAGGTCGACCGCGGCTTCGACGAGGGCCGGTCCACCGTCGACCTGGCGCGGCGGGCGCTCTCCTACCGGCAGGTGGAGCGGCAGCTCGCACACGACCTTCCCGAGCTGCCGCTCTACCAGCAGGTGGTGGTGAACAGCCACACGGTGCGGCTCCACGGGCTGCAGCGGAACGACCGGGGGTGGACCTTCAACATGTACGACTGGTACTGCGACGCCGCGCGGTGCCGGGCGTGAGCGGCACCGGGGTCGAGACCAGGCCGGAGGCGGGTGCGGAGGCGGGGCGCGAGATCAGCCCGTGGGACTGGACCGACGTGCTGCTCAGCCTGGTCTTCGGGCCCCCGATCGCCCTCGCCATCGGTTTCGGCCTGATCACCGTGGTCATCCCCCTCCTCCCCGGCTCGGATCACGGGCTGCGCAACGCGATGACCAACCTGCTCGGCGACGTCGCGCTGTATGCGGGCCTGCTGGCCGCCGCCGTCGGGCTGGTGGTGCAGCGCCGCCGGGCGTCGCCCCGGGCGCTGGGCCTGAGACGGGCGTCCCTGAGCTGGATCGCGGCGGCGGTGCCCCTGGGTGTCCTCGCCTACGTGCTCGCCACGCTCGTCGGTCTCATCGGGGTCGCCCTCCTTCCCCACGCGCAGAACTGCCAGCCCACCACGGTGCGCCGTGCCTTCGGCGGCTACGTTCCGCTGGCCGTGGTCCTGGTCACGCTGATCGCGCCGTTCGCGGAGGAGACCCTGTTCCGGGGCTTTCTGTTCGGCTGGCTCCGCGGTCGCGCTCCGCTGTGGATGGCCGTGGTGGTCAGCGCCGCGCTCTTCGCCGCCTCCCACGTGCAGCCGGTGCTCCTGCTGCCGACCTTCGTGCTCGGCTGTCTCCTCGCCCTCGTCTACCAGCGCAGCGGCAGCCTGGTTCCCGGGATGATCGTCCACGGCGTGTTCAACGCGGTGGGCATCGCCGGGATCTTCCTGCTGCCGCCCACCCCGGCTCCGAACTGCCCGGCGGCGTCGGCGATGCTCGCGATCCTGCTGCCCCGCTAGTGACCCTCCGCCTCTACTGGGGGAGAGTGCACAGCGCGTAGCATGCCGCCCATGGCAACCCTCGGACCCGGCGACGGGAGCATCAAGGTCTACACCAAGCGAGAGGGGATGGCGGCGCGGGTGGGGCACGACCTCACCTTCGAGCCTTCCCAATGGAGCGCCGAGGTCACGGTCGACCCCGACGACATCACACGGTCCAGCGTCACCGCAACCGTGGACGGCCAGTCCCTCGACGTCGTCGAGGGCCACGGCGGAGCGACGCCGCTCAGCGACAAGGACCGCGCCGACATCAAGAAGAACATCGCCCAGAAGGTGCTCACCTCTGGGACGGTCAGCTTCAAGGCCGCCTCGATCGAGAGCTCGGGAGACGGGAAGTTCACGGTCAACGGGGAGCTCACCATCGCGGGCACCACGCGGCCGGTGCGCCTCGATCTGACCCAGAACGGCGACCGGGTCTCGGGCCGGGTGAGCCTCCGGCAGAGCGATTTCGGCATCAAGCCGTTCAGCGCCATGCTCGGCGCCCTCAAGGTCGCCGACCCGGTCGACGTGGAGGTCGACGTCAAGCTGCCCACCGGCTGACCGGCGCGATCCACCATCGGCGCCGGCCGGGCTCGTCACACACGGGCAGATAATGGCGCCCATGCCCGAGCCGACCAGCCAGCCGCGGCCCGCGTCCAGCGCGCAGGTCGCCCGCTTCTGTCCGCGCTGCGCCGCCGCGCTGGGTGAGCGCGACGTCGAGGGCAAGCTGCTGCCCGCCTGCGGGGCATGCGACTACATCGCCTTCCGGGACCCCAAGGTGGTGGCGGTGGCGGTGCTCAGCGACGGCCCCCGGGCGGTGTGGCTGATCCGGCGCGGCATCGAGCCGCGGCGGGGAGAGTGGGCCCTGCCCGGGGGCTACGTCGACTACGACGAGCACCCCTGCGCCGCCGCCGCCCGCGAGTGCCACGAGGAGCTGGGCTGCGAGGTGCAGATCGACCGGCTGGTCGGCGTCCACCATGCCAACCTGGTCACCGCCGGGGTGGTGATCGTGGCCTACGCCGGGCACATCGTCGCGGGCACCCCCCGCGCCTGCCCCGAGGTGCTCGAGGTGCGACCGTTCGCCGTCGACGCCCTCCCCCCGCTCGCCTTCGCCACCCACAGCGCGATCGTGCGCGAGTGGCGCGGCGGCGTCGAGGCCGCCCCGGCCCCGTGACTCCGGCACGGCGCTGCGCCCTCGCTCTCGCCCTGCTCGGTGTCGGACTGCTGGCGCTGGTGCTCAGCCCCGCGGGCCAGCCCTCGTCCGCCCCGGCGGTGGCGGCCCGGGCGGCGGTGGCCCGCACCGAGGTGGTCGCCGAGAAGACCTCCAAGACCCACACGGGCCACCACTCGACCACCACCACCACCGGCCGCTTCGCCTGTCCCAGCCGCCTGGTCGAGATCTTCCCCGCAGCCTGCGGGCAGCCCACCGACACCCCCCAGGCGGGGCCCACCTTCAGCTTCACCAACGCGGCCGGGCAGGTGAGCATCCCTCCGACCGCGACCCCGCGGCCGGCGCCCACCG
>JAXDLS010000269.1:0-2691 GCA_034666485.1 Chloroflexota bacterium | reverse complement strand
GTCCGCGAGCTCTTCGAGGAGGCCGGCGTGCTGCTCGGACGGGTGGAGGGCCGGCCGCCCGAGGCCGGGGACGCCGGCGCGCTGGCCGCGGCCCGGGCGGCGCTGCTCGGCGGCGCCGAGGTGACCGCGGTGCTCCCCCGGCACGGCCTCGAGCTCGCCCCCGAGCAGCTGCGCTACGTCGCCCACTTCATCACCCCCGCCGGCGTCCCCCGCCGGTTCGACACCTACTTCTTCCTCGCCCCGGCGCCCGGCGGCCAGGAGCCGGCGGCCCACCCCGCCGAGGCGGTGCACGGCGGCTGGCACGACCCCGGGGCGCTGCTCCGGCGCCACCATGACGACCGCTCCGTGCTCATGACCCCGACCCGCATCCTGCTCGCCGAGCTCGCCGACCAGCCCAGCGCCGCGGCGGCCTCTGCCGACCTGGGGACGCGCCCGGTGGCGGACGTCCTCTTCCGCTTCCGCCGCGGCGACGTGGTGGCCGGCCGCATCCCCAGCCGGCTGCCCCTCCCGGATCAGCTCGGCTGAGCCCCGGCGAGGGCCGGGACCGCCGGCCGGTACAGTCTCCGGGGTGACCGAGCCGGTGCTGATCCTCGCCCCCAACCCGTCGATCTACACCGGACCGGGCACCAACACCTACCTGGTCGGTGACGGGCCGGGGCTGCTCTGCATCGATCCGGGTCCCGACGACGCCACCCACCTCGAGGCGGTGCTGGGGGCGGCGGCGGCGCGGGGCGGGAGCATCGAGCGCATCCTCCTGAGCCACTCCCATCCCGACCACCGACCGCTGGCGCGGGAGCTGGCGGCGCGCACCGGCGCCAGCGTCCACGCCCTCGAGCCCGAGCGCGGCGAGGACGGCGCCCTGCCGCTGCGCGAGGGCGAGCGGGTGCGCTCCGGCGAGGTGACCCTGCAGGTGGTCGCCACCCCCGGACACGCCGGCGACCACGTCTGCTTCCACGAGCCCGACGGCGGGGTCCTCTACAGCGGCGACCACATCCTCGGCGGCATGACCAGCGTGGTGGACCCGCCCGACGGCGACATGGCCGCCTACATGGCCTCGCTGGAGCGGGTGCGCGCGCTGCGGCCGGCGGTGATCCACCCCGGCCACGGTCCGCGCATCGACGACGCCATGGCGCTCATCGACCAGTACCTCTCCCACCGCCGCGCCCGCGAGGCCGAGGTCGAGCGCGCGGTGCGCGAGCACGGCGGGCTGGTGGCGCCGGCCGAGGTGGTGCCGCAGATCTACGCCGCCTACCCGGTGGCGCTGCACGCCGCGGCCGCCCGCAGCGTCGAGGCCCACCTCGACAAGCTCGCCGCCGAGGGACGGGCGACCCGCGTCGTGGCCGGCGGTGCGCCGCGCTACCGGATCCCCTGAATCCACGGAGAGCGTCACAGTGGCGCACTCGCAGTGTGGCTTCCTGCCTTTGCCACCGCGAGGCTCGCTCTCACCATTCATGAGCAGAGCGTCGCTCCGTACCGTGACGGCCACTCGTCGCGACGGCGTCGGGACCGTCATCGATCAACCGCATCGAGGAGGAGAAGCGTGTTCACACTCGATCGTCCGCGTCGGACGCGGGCCCAGCGACGGGTCTTCCCGGTCGCCCTCACGGCAATGGTGGTCACCGCAGCCGGCCTGCTCGGCTCGTCCCGCCCGGCCGCCGCCGCCCCACGTGCCGCGGACTGCAGCGTGCACGCCGACCACAAGCTGTACTGCGGCAACACCCCCAACGCCAGGCTGCATTGGGACCCGAACTACGCCAGCCCGGTGAGCGGCATCATGCACACCGCCTACAGCTGGTTCACCTGCTGGCAGCACGGTCAGGTTCACCCCGGCCACAACGACATCTGGTACTGGACCGAGGGCGACGTCGCCCAGAACGGATACTCCGGCTGGGGCTACATGGCCGCCTACGACATCAGCACGACCGCAGATCCGGCGCCGGGATTGGCGCGGTGCGCGTCCGGCACCCCCGCAGGCACCGCCACGAAGGGGCAGCACTGGACGGTGGACACCGTGCTGACGCGGCCCTCCGGGGTGACCGCGGCGAGCCTCGACGCGTGGGTCGCCAGGCGGCGCTCGGACTCCCCGCTGCAGCACGACGGCGCGTACTTCATCGAGGCGGAGAGGCGGTTCGGTGTCAATGCCCAGTACCTGCTGGCGCACGCCATCGAGGAATCCGCCTGGGGCACCAGTCAGATGGCCCGGCAGAAGAACAACCTGTATGGCTTCAATGCCGTCGATTCGAATCCCGGGGGGGCCACCAGCTTCAGGAACCACCAGGACTGCATCCTCACGGTCGCCGAGTTCGTGAAGAGAAACTACCTGACCCCCGGGGGCCGGTACTACGTCGCCCCCACCCTGAAGGGGATGAATGTCCACTACGCGTCAGACCAGGCGTGGGCTCGCAACATCGCCGGAATCGCCGATGGCATGCTGTCCATGTGAGGTCGACGGCACTCACGCCGTCCCGAGCTGAGCCAGGCGCCCGTCGGTACCGGTCGAACACCCCTCCGGGCGCGCTCGCTGCTCGGTGCCGATGCTGACGTCTCGAGAGGGCCGGGAGAGGGCGGAGCGGATTCCACCGCTCCGCCCTCACGTTCCTGTTGGGGTCACTGCCTGCCATGCCTGTCGCGAGCACCGCAGCGCGGCGTCGGGCGTGGCGGTCAGCGCGACCCGGCGGTGACCCCGGGAGT
>JAXDLS010000268.1:0-3715 GCA_034666485.1 Chloroflexota bacterium | reverse complement strand
TACGTCGACGGCGGGGTGCGCAGCGGCGCCGACGTGCTCCGGGCGCTGGCGCTCGGCGCCCGGGCGGTGCTGGTGGGGCGTCCCTACCTGTGGGCGCTCACCCTCGGCGGCGAGGCCGGGGTGCTGGCGCTGCTGCGACGGCTCGGCGCCGAGACCGCCAACGCCATGACCCTGGCGGGCCAGACCGACCCCACCCGGGTTGAACCCGGGATCGTCGTGGCCGCGGGCCCACCGCTATCCTGAGACGGTCGAGGTCGGGCCGACAGGAGGGCGGGCGCGATGGGCTTCCTGAGCAAGCCGGTGAGGACCGTGGAGGTCCCCGAGCCGTCCCAGGTGCCGCTGCCCGAGCCGGTTCCCGCCCCCCGCCGCGAGCGCGACCCCGCACCGCGCCGCGAGGAACGAGACCAGCCGGTCCCCGCGTAGCCGCAGGTGCGCCTCTTCCGCGCCCCCACCCGCCGCGCCGAGCCCGAGCCGGCGCCGCTGCTCGAGGACCCCGTCGCCGGGGTGCGCTCCTGGATCGCCGCCGAGGAGGCGTCGGGCGCGGTGGTGCTGCGCAGCCAGGTCCTCCCCCACTCCGCCTGGCGGTCGGCGACGGAGACGGCGGCGTGCGGCCTCGGCCGGATGCCCCACGACGCGCCCGACGAGCGCTGCGAGTGCGGCCTCTACGCCTGGTGGCGGCTAGACGACACCGCCGTCGGCCAGGCCGCCGATGCGGTCGCCACCGCGCTGGGGCTGCATCCGCTGGGGGCGGTGCTCGGCGCGGTGATGGGCTGGGGCGACCGGGTGGTGCTCCACCGCGAGGGCTGGCGCGCCGGCCGGGCCCGGATCGTGGCCCTGACGGCCCCCGACCGCGGCTGCTGCGACGCCATGCTCGCCCGCTACCTCGCCCGGGTCGAGCCCTACGCCGACTGGGCCGCCGAGCGCGCCGGCCAGAGCCTCTGGGCGTCGGAGTCGGTGGTGCGCCGGGTCGCCGCCGGCTACGGCGTGCCGGTGGTTCCCCAGCGCGGCCTCGAATCGGTGGCCCGCGAGCACGGCTGCCACCCCGACCTCGCCTGAGGGCAGAATCCACCGCATGAGCGCACCCGGCTGGATCACCTTCGACTGCTACGGCACCCTGATCGACTGGAACCGCGGCATCACCGCGGCGATGGAGTCGGTCGCCCCCGGACGGGGCGCCGAGCTGCGCGCCCTCTACGAGCGGGTCGAGCCCGAGGTGCAGGCGGAGCGGCCCTTCCGCCGCTACCGGGAGGTGCTCGCCGAGGGGCTGCGGCGCAGCGCCCGGATCGCCGGGATCGAGCTCGGCGCCGGCGACGACCGGGCGCTCGCCGCCAGCCTGGCGGAGTGGCCGGTGTTCGACGACGTCGGCCCGGCGCTGGGGGCGCTGCATGACGCCGGGTACCAGCTCGCCGTGCTCTCCAACGTCGACCCCGACCTCTTCGCGGCCACCCGGGAGCGGCTCCCGGTGGAGATCGACCTGGTGGTCACCGCCGCCGAGGTGGAGAGCTACAAGCCGGGGCCGGCCCACTTCGAGCGCTTCCGCGAGCTCTCCGGGGCGACCCCCGGGACGTGGGTCCACACCGCCCGGAGCTGGTTCCACGACATCGTTCCCGCGCACCGGCTGGGGGTGCCGTCCGTCTGGGTGAACCGCGACGGCGGCTCCGAGGACCCGGGCCTGGCCACCGCGGTGATCCCCGACCTGATGACCCTGCCGGCGGTGGTCGACTCGCTGCTGGCCCGGTAGCCGGTGCTCAGAGGTCGGCGGGCCCCGGCCCTCGATCTCGCCGGCGCCGGCGGCCCGCCAGGAGGCGGCCGGCGCCGGCGTCGGCGAGCACCCGCCGGGCGCAGTTGCGGCCGCCCATGCCGTGGACGCCGCCCCCGGGGTGGGTCGAGGCCGAACAGAGATAGAGGCCGGCGAGCGGCATCCGGTGCCGCGACCAGCCCGGCAGCGGCCGGAAGACGGCCTGCTGGTCGAGCGCATACGAGCCGCCGGCGACGTCGCCCCCGACCAGGTTGGGGTTCTCCGACTCGAGGTCGGCGGGGGAGCGCACCGCCGTCCCCAGCACCCGCGACCGCAGCCCCGGGGCGTGCTCCTCGAGCCGGGCGAGCACCCGCTCGGCGAAGCCGTCGCGCAGCGCCGCCCAGCCGTCGCCGCCGAGGCGGCCGGCGGCGTCGCCGCGGGGGGCCCCGGGCACGTGGCACTCGACCCAGAGGGTGGCGCCGCCCGCGGGGGCGCGGCCGGGGTCGGCGAGCGACTGCTGGCCGCAGATCAGCTGGGGGCGGGCGGGGAGCAGACCGCGGGCCACCTGGTGCTGCGCCTCCGCGGTGGTGTCGAGGTCGCCGCAGAGGTGGACGACGCCACAGCCGCGCAGCTCGGCGGCGGCCCACGGCACCTCGCCGGCGACCGCGAGGTCGAGCTTGAACATGCCGCTGCCGTGGCGACGGCGCGCCAGCCGCGCCGGCACCGAGACGGGCAGCAGCTCGGCGCCGACGAGGTCGAGGAGCAGCCGCCCGGCGTCGAGATCGGCGACCACGGCGCGCCGCGCCCGCCAGCGCTCGCCGGCGGCGGTCTCCACTCCGGCGGCGCGGCCGCGCTCGACCAGCACCCGCCGCACCTCGGTGGCGGTGCGCAGCCGGCCGCCCGCCTCCGTCACCACCTCGGCGAGCGCCGCCGACAGCCGGCCGGCGCCACCGGCGGGGACGGGCATGCCCAGCGCCTGCCCGGTCACGGCGAGCATCAGCGCCGCCGGGGTGCTGCCGCAGGCGTCGACGGGCACGTCGCCATGGGTGACCCCGCAGGCGAGCAGCGCCCGGGCGGTGTCCGACACCAGCAGCCGCCGGGCCACCGAGTCCATCGGCTCCAGGAGCAGCCGGGCGCACCCCAGCACCCCGCCCACCCCGGTGCGCCGCAGCAGCGCCGCCGCCGGCCGCAGCGGCGGCAGCGGGGCGAGCAGGGTGTCCAGCAGCGGCCGCCCCGCCGCCTCCCACCAGCGCCACAGCCGGCCCCACCCGGCGGCGTCGGCGCCGCCCAGCAGCGAGGCGGTGACCTCGGGGTCGCGGTGGACCACCGCCACCCGTCCGGGCGCCACCGCGGCGCCGACGGGGACGTCGAAGCCGGCCCATTCGAGGCGCCGGTCGAGCTCCAGCTCGCCCAGCACGGGGGAGGCCCAGAGCATCGGGTAGAAGGCCGAGTAGAGGTCGTGGACGTAGCCGGGGAGGGTGACCTCGCCGCTGCGCACCGCGCCGCCGGGCTCGGTGGCCCGCTCCAGCACCGCGACCTCCCAGCCGGCACGGGCGAGCAGCGCCGCCGCCACCAGCCCGTTGGGGCCGGCGCCGACGACCACGGCGTCGGCTACGGGCACGTCACCGCCCCCGCCTCCTGGCAGCGGACGCCGCCTGCCCCTCCGCTCGTGCGCATTGGCATTGCTCCAGTGGATCTGATAGGGTTGATCATCACGATGCCTGATAGTATGTTTGATAGCTTTGCCGGGTCACGCGGCAACAAGCGGCCCCCGCTGACGGTGATCGACGACGAGACCGAGGTCCCTCTGACCATGGGTGAGCCGGCCGACACGCCCCGGCAGGAGGCGACCGCCCAGGCGACCCTCTTCGCGGTCGCCGCCCTGGCCGCGGCCGGCGCCTTCGCCGTGGTCGGCCTCACCACCGTGGTGATCGCGATCGCGGTGCCATCGCACTGGCTGCTGGCGATGACCTTCAC
>JAXDLS010000267.1:0-7803 GCA_034666485.1 Chloroflexota bacterium | reverse complement strand
GTGTAGGGCCGGCTTACCCTGATCGCGACGCCTCGTACGCGCTTCGCGTTCCTCGGTGCAGGGTTTCGCCTCGGGCTTCCTTCCGACCCCGCCTCGCGACGACGCCGTTGCCTCCGGCTCAGGGTTGTCATCACCTCCTCCCCTGGAGGACTTTCACCTCCAGGCACTCGCCCATGCCGGGCGCACCCCTAGACGGGGGGAGGCGTAGCCTCCCCCCGGTAAGAACCGCTGCCGACAAGGGGCCGTGGTTCCGCTCGACCGGCGGCAGAACTGCCGGGCATCTCCACCGGCTACACCACCGCCCGCACAGCTCCACCCGACCGCAGATCGGCCGAGCCACTCCCCCGCCCACACCACACGCGCATCTCCACCGCAGATCGGCCGCACACCTCCACCCGACGGCCGCGACACTCGAGCCGTCGGCGGCGCGGGCCCTCAGAACCCCATCGAGCGGCCGATGATCTCCTTCATGATCTCCGTGGTGCCGCCGTAGATCGTCGCCACACGGGCGTCGAGGTAGGCGCGCGCCACCGGGTACTCGGCCATGTACCCGTAGCCGCCGTGGAGCTGCACGCAGTGGTCGACGACCCGCTTCTGCAGCTCGGTGGTCCACCACTTCGCCTTGGCGGCGTCGGCCACGCCGAGGCGGCCGGCGCAGTGCTCGCTGACGCAGCGGTCGACGAAGACCCGCGCCACCTCGACCTCGGTGGCCATCTCGGCGAGCAGGAACCGGTTGTGCTGGAAGCTGCCGATCGGCCTGCCGAAGGCGGTGCGCTCGCGGCAGTGCTCCACGGTCAGTGCCAGCACCGCCTCGGCGCCGGCCACCGCGCTGACCGCGATGGTCAGCCGCTCCTGGGGTAGATTATCCATGAGGTGGCCAAAACCCCCACCCTCCACCCCCAGAAGGTTGGCGCGGGGCACGTGGACGTCGTCGAAGAAGAGCTCGGCGGTGTCCTGGGCGTGGAGCCCGATCTTGTCGAGGTTGCGGCCGCGCTCGAAGCCGGCCATCCCGCGCTCGACCACCAGCAGGCTGATGCCGCGGTGACCGGCGTCGGTGTCGGTGCGCGCCACCACGACCACCAGGTCGGCGTTGATGCCGTTGGTGATGAAGGTCTTCTGGCCGTTCAGCACCCAGCCGTCGGCGTTGGCGGTGGCGGTGGTGCGGATGCCCTGGAGGTCGCTGCCCGCCCCCGGCTCGCTCATCGCGATGGCGGTGATCAGCTCCCCGGAGCAGAAGCCGGGCAGCCAGCGCCGCCTCTGCTCCTCGGTAGCGAGGGCGGTGAGATAGGGGGCGACCACGTCGGTGTGGAGCGGGAACCCCACGCCGCTGGCGCCGGCGCGGGTCAGCTCCTCGTTCACCACCGTGTTGTAGCGGAAGTCGTCGACGCCGCTGCCGCCGTGCTCCTCCGGGATGCCGAGGCCGAGGAAGCCGGAGCGTCCGGCGGAGAGCCAGAGCTCGCGCGGGACGATGCCCGCGCGCTCCCAGCCAGCGTGGTGGGGGACGACCTCGCGCTCGACGAAGGCGCGGAAGGAGGAGCGGAAGAGGTCGTGCTCGGCCTCCATGAGGGTGCGCTGCATCGGGATGGACGGGCCTCCTGTCGCAGACCGGGTGGATCCGCTCAATCCTGCATCAGGCCGGCGCACACGGGACTCCCCGGACGGAGGGGGGAGCCGCGCTCCCCCCTCCCGGCCGTCGCTCAGAGGCTGATCATGCCCCTCAGCACCCGGCGGACCTGGAGGACGTCGGGGAGCAGCCCCTCGGGCGTGCCCGTCCCGGCGCTCGTCGCAGGAGCGGGGGGTGAGGCGACGGTCGACACCGGCGCGGCGGCGCAGCCGTGCTGTGGGGTCGCCGTGCTGTGGCTGTGGCCGATCACCATGTCCAGCGAGAAGGGGCTGAGCAGGCTGGCCGGCGCGACCAGGTGCACGGCGTTCACGGTGAGCCCCCGGCCGCCGCGATCCAGCCGCTGCTCGTTGAGGACGACCGTGCCGGTGGCGAGCTCCACCGTGGTGTTGGGCTCCGGCGTCGAGGTCGGGACCAGCGCCTCGGGGCCGCCGGCGACATGGACACCGCCGATCCGCAGGTCACCGACGGACACCCGTCCGAGCGGGACCGCCGGGCAGCCGGAGCTGAGCGCGCTGCTCGAGATCCCGTCGGCCACCACAGCCATCGGGAGATCGGTGAGCAGCATGTCCAGGTGCACCGCCTGGACGCAGGCGCTGGCCAGGGGCGGCGCGGGCAGGTTCCCCGCCGCCGGCGAGCATGCCGGCACCGCGCCTCGCTCGACGGTGGCGAGCGCCGACGTCGCCTCCGAGCTGAGGCTGCGGACCTGGTCCCCCGGGCAGGCCGCGGCATCAGCGCCGCCGCAGGCGGTCGCTCCCGACCGGCTGCTGGCGCTCGGCCGCGAGGGAGCCGTGGTGGCGGAGGCGGGGGCCAGCGGTCCCAGGGTCACCGGGGCGGCTCCGAGCTCGCCCAGGGTGCCGGAGAGGGCGGCGGCATCGGCCGCGGCGCCTCCGCGTGGCGTGCCCAGCGGCCGGGGCAGGGGCAGCGCGGCGCGGGTGGACGGGTTCACCACCGGCAGCGTCGCCACCATGGGGTCGAGCAGCACGTCGGGGAGATCGGCACCCCCGCCTCCGGTGACCGGGGCGCGCTCCGCGGGGAGGATCGGCTCCGCGGGTGCCGGGGCGATCGCCAGCGGCGGCGCGGCCGCGGGCGCCAGGCCCTGGGGCTGGGCAGCGCGCGCCGCGGTCATGGACCCGCCGCCCCCCGTCGAGGCGGGGATGTGCAGCACCCCCGCGCCCGCCAGCAGCGCGCCCATCGCCACCACCACCGTCATCGCGGCCGCGAGCCGGCCGCGCCGGTGGCGCGCCGATGCGCTGGGAGCAGGTGCCGGCTGGGCCGCCTCGTCGACGGCGACGAGCGGCTCGGCGAAGACCACCGCCGGCATCACCGCGGCTCCGCTGCCCTTCCACGCCCAGCCGGGAACGCCGCTGGAACGGACCGGCTGGGGCTCGTCGGAGCCCGTCACCCGCAGGGTGCGGGAGGCGTCGGCCGCCTCCGGCTCCGATGCCGTGGCCAGCGAGACGGTCTGCGACCACGCCCACGTGGGTCGCGGACGCGGCGGAACGAGAGGCTCGACCGGGTGGCCGGTGAGCTCCACGACGGAGGCGGGCGTCGGCGGTGCCGGACGGCCCCGGCGCGACCGTCGCTGCCTGCGGACGCGGTCAGCCATGGCGAAGAACCCCCTCTACACCTGGGCGGGGACGCAGGCACCACACGTCTCCCGCGAACACGGGGTCGCCAATTGTGCACAGTCGAGGGTGGGTTTGCACGAGTGGCACGCCGCGGCGAGCGCCGAGGGCCGTTGCAATCGTGGAGTTCATGCGGCTCGCCGTGCCCGCAGCGCACAGGCCCCCGCCATGGGCAGACAGGTGGCGGCGCGGAGTGCAGTCAACTCGGTTCACGTCTGCAGATCCCCCCGCCCCTGCGCATGGGCACGGGTACCGCAACCGAGCGCTCAGCGACCCTGTCCGGGCTCGATGGTGCGGGGCGGCGGACGCAGGGCGGCGAGCACCATCACCGCCGTGGCGACGGCGATGGGGAGGAAGGGGGCCCGCCGCCAGTGGACCAGGTCGAGGACGGCGCCCCCGAGCAGCGGCCCGGTGAAGGCGGCGCAGTAGCCGGCGGTGAGCATCACCGCGGTGAAGCCGGCCACGTCGGCCGGTGCCTCGACGCTGGGCGGGTAGGCGAGCAGGGCGGCGAAGGTCATCGACACGCCGGCGCCGATCAGCGCCGTCCAGAGCGGCACCGCCGCGTCGGCGGCGACCAGCCAGCCGAGGACCCCGGCGGCGGCGAGCGCCCCGGCGGCGACGTAGAAGCCGCGCGAGCGGACGAAGGCACGGCGGGTGGTGATGAGGGCGAGGGCGACGGGGAGCTGGACGCCGTTGAGGACGATCAGCGCGACCGTCGCCGACCGCGAGTCGGGACCGCCGGCGACCGAGGTGGGGATCCAGGTGTTGGCCGAGAAGTAGGTGAGGCTCTGGGCGGCGAAGATCGTCGAGGCCCACCACAGTCGCGCCGAGCGCCGCGCGGTGGGCCCCGAGCCGGGTCCGGCGCGTCCAGGCGGCCGGTCGGCGCCCACCAGCAGCCAGGCGCCGGCGGCGAGCACCGCGGGTGCGGTCCAGGCGAGGAAGCTGCCCCGCCAGCCACCGCCGGTGAGCGGGGCGAGCACCGGCACGGTGATCGACGCCGCCACCAGCTCGCCGGTGATGAGACCGCAGGAGACGGTGGTGGAGGCGCGCTGCACCACGGCGGGGAAGCGTGCCTGCAGCACCAGCGGCAGCCCCGGCTGGGCGACGGAGATGCCGAGCGCGAGCAGCACCGTCCCGGCGTAGAGGGGAAGCACCCCGCCGGCGGCGCGCAGCGGCGTGCCCGCGGCGACGGCGAGCAGTCCCAGCGCCACGGTGCGGTGACCGCCGAGACGGCGCACCAGGGCCGCGCCCGGGAGGGCCGCCACCCCCAGGACGAGGATGGGGAGCGAGGTCAGCAGGCCGGCGGCGGTGTAGGACAGGCCGAGGTCGTGCTGCACCCGGTCGAGCACCGGCGGCACCCCCAGGAGCACGGCGCGCAGGTTGAACCCCACCCACCAGGCGATGAGCAGGGTCAGCGCGCCCCCGCCCACCATGCGCGGCAGGCGCGCGCGAGCCGCAGAGGAGACGGCGGTCCTCACCCGAGGGAGGCTACGGGAGCGGAGAGGAGGAACGCCGCGCGTCCCTCAGAATGGCCGCAACGGCCGGCCGGTCGAGGCGTCGGGGGGCTGCGCGGCCTGCGCTATAGTCCGCCCCACCGGCCGGTGGGTAAGGGAGTGATGGTCGGCGACGAGAGCGCCGGCGTGTTCGCCGGCTACCGCATCGAAAGCCTGATCCGCCACGGCGGGATGGCCTCGGTCTACCGGGCTCGCCACCTCGTGCTGCAGCGCGCCGCTGCGCTCAAGGTGCTGGCTCCGGCGCTCGCGCGCGACCAGCGCTTCCGCGCCCGGTTCCTCGGCGAGTCGCGCACCGCCGCGTCGCTGGACCACCCCCACATCGTCCCCATCTACGACGCCGGCGAGGCCGACGGCGCGCTCTTCATCGCCATGCGGCTGATCGAGGGGAGCGACCTCGGCACCGTGCTCGGCCGCGAGGCCCGGCTGGAGCCCCAGCGGGCGGTGGAGATCCTCGGCCAGGTGGCCGGCGCCCTCGACGCCGCCCACGGGCGCGGCCTGGTGCACCGGGACGTCAAGCCGTCGAACATCCTCCTCTCCGGCGCACCGGGGTCGGAGCACGCCTACCTCACCGACTTCGGGATCACCAAGGAGCTCGCCGCCGAGGGCATGACCGGCACCAGCGAGTTCGTCGGCACCCTGGCGTACATGTGCCCGGAGCAGATCGAGGGCATGCCCCTCGACGGCCGCGCCGACGTCGACGCACTCGGCTGCGTGCTGCACGAGTGCCTCACCGGGGCCACCCCCTTCGGCAGCGACACCCTGGTCGGGGTGATGCACGCCCACCTGACCAAGCCGCCCCCGCGGGCCACCCTCATCATCCCGTCGCTCCCGGAGGGGCTCGACGCGGTGGTCGCCACCGCGATGGCGAAGCGGCCCGACGACCGGTACCCCGGCTGCGCCGCGATGGTCGACGCCGCCCGGGCGGCGGTCGACGCCCCCCGCCGCCGCGCCGCCCCGCCGGTCGTCATCGGCGCGGCAGCGCCGGTCACGTCCCCGCCGGCGCCGCCGCCCGCCCTGAGGCGGGGCGGTGCCGGCGGTGGCGGAGCGCGGCGCTGGCCGGCGCGGCGTTGGCCGGCGCTGCTCACCCTGGCCGCCACCGTGCTGCTGGTCACCGCGGTGGCGGCCGGCAGCCTCCGCGGCTCGCCGGCGCCCGCGCCCCAGAGCCCCCACAGCGGGGTGATGCCGCCCGGCTTCACCCCGCTGCCGCTCCTCGGGCCCACGCCCACGCCGTCGCCCGCCCCGCCCTCCCCCACCCCCCACGGCGCCACGACCAACCACCCGGTGGTGGTCACCGTCAACGCCTCGCCCTCGGCGACGGGGCGTCCCACCGCGAGCCCGGCCGCCACCGCAGGGCCGCCCAGCCCCACCACGGCGGGCCCCCCGACCCCCGCTCCCACGGCCGGCCCTGGCCCGACCCCGTGGCCGGCGTCACCGCCGACCAACACCACCGCCGGCTGCGAGCCCGGCTGGTCGTGGTCGTGCCTGCCCGTGGGGAGGTGTCACAACGTCGCCCACTACCGCGACTCGCAACAGGTCCCCGCCAACGTGGACACGCTCGTCGCCGTCACCGTGGGCAGCGACGGCAGCCTCTGCGCACGGTGGAACAACCCCGGCGTGCAGGGCGGCCTGATCGACTCCAGCGGGGCGACGGTCGCCGGGGTGAGCGGAGCCAACGCCGGGTTCATCGTGTCCGGGCTGACCCCCGGGGCGACGTACAGGGTGACGCTCCACCCCGCCGACCGATCCACCGCGGCTCGCACCGCGCTGCAGGTCAACCAGGCGTAGCCGGACTCTAGGCCGATCCGGCCGGCTCCGCCGGCGCCGTCAGCTCCTCCCGGCAGTCGCGGCACAGGCCCTCGGAGATGAGGTCCTGGATGCGGCTCTCCAGACCGCAGCGGCGGCAGCGCTGCAGGGGCCCGCGCCGGAAGGTCCCGGTCGAGGCGGCGCTCAACGCCGCCTCGGCGGCGCCTCCAGGCCCGGCGCCGGGATCGTCGGCGCCGCCGAAGGGCAGCCGGCCGGCGGCCTGGGCGTGGAGCTGCTGGGCCTGGTGGAGGGCGCGGAGCAGCTCCCGCTCGCGCTCGGCGGCGACGGCCAGCTCGGCACGGCGGGCGTTCAGCTCGGCGGCGAGCATCTCCCGCTCACGCTCGAGCACGTCGCGCTCGCGCTCCAGGGCGTCGCGCTGTGCGCCGACGGCGGCCAGGCGCTGCTCGGTGGTGACGAGCCGCTGACGCAGGGCGGCGAGCTCGGCGGGCGGGGCCTCGGCGTCGGTGGCCGCGACCGCGTCATCGGGCACCTCGACGAGGAGCCGGCCGAGCTGGTCCTCCGAGCAGGACAGCCGCCCCGCCTTCGCCCAGCGGCGCACGGTGTCGTCGCCGACGCCCAGAGCCGCCGCCGCCCTCGAGACCGAGACCAAAGCCATGGTGGTGCCCTCCGAGCCTCAACTACCGGTGTGATACGCGCCTTGCGGCTTCATACGGACGAATGTTGCGCGGATACTTGCGTCTCATGCGGACGTATGCTACCGTATGCGTCGCCCCCAGCGAAAGGGGGCGGAGGGTGTCGGGACCGTTCCACCCGCATCATCCTCCTCATCATGGCGGGAGGTGACGCATGAGCACGCAGCGTGTGAGGGGCCCGCGGCCCGCACCGATCTCGAGGTCCGGTCGATGAGCGCCACCTATGCGCTCTGCTCCACCCCCCTCGCCGGCCAGGTGGTGCCGCTGCGTCCGCCGGCGGACGCCCCGGCGGTCGTAGCCGACGACGTCAGCCTCCTCTTCGCCTACCGGGACGGCGACGCGCGCGCGTTCGAGCGGCTCTACACCCGTCACGCCACCGCCATCCGCATGCTCTGCCTGCGGCACCTCCGCTCCGACGCCTCGGCCGACGACGTCGTCCAGGAGACCTTCCTGCGGCTGGTGCGCGGTGCCGACCGGATCGAGCCCGGCTTCAACGTCCGTGCCTGGCTGCATCGCGTCGCCGCCAACCTCTGCATCGACCTGCTCCGCGCCCAGCGCCGCTCCCCGGGCATCGAGGACGACGG
>JAXDLS010000266.1:0-5612 GCA_034666485.1 Chloroflexota bacterium | reverse complement strand
TCCACGGCAAGAACCATCACCGCGATGGCGGCTTCGGCGCCCACGTGCGTTCGATCCGGCTGCGCACCCCGGCGGCCACGCTGACGGTGTCGCCGGAGCTGCGCCCCGACCTCTTCCGGGCGACGGTGGGGGGGATGGGGCTCACCGGGGTGATCCTCGAGGCGGAAATCCGCCTCCAGCCCGTGGCCACCTCGCGCATCCGCGTCGACACCGAGCGGGCCCGCGACCTCGACGACGTGCTGGCGCGGATGTCCAGCGGCGACGACGCCTACCAGTACTCGGTCGCCTGGATCGACTGCCTGGCGCGGGGCGGCTCGCTGGGCCGCTCGGTGCTGACCCGGGGCGACCACGCCGAGCCCGGCGAGCTGCCCGCGAGACAGCGCCGCGACCCCCTCGAGTTCCGCCCCCGCACCCGGCTGGCGGCGCCGCCGTGGGTGCCCCCGGGGCTGCTCCGCCCGCTCGCCGTCCGCGCCTTCAACGAGGCCTGGTTCCGCAGGGCGCCGGTGCTGGAGCGCGGCCGGGTGGTGCCGCTGGCGGCCTTCTTCCACCCCCTCGACGGCGTCGAGCGCTGGAACCTCCTCTACGGGCCCGCCGGCTTCGTCCAGCACCAGCTGGTGGTGCCCTTCGGCGCCGAGGAGGTGCTCCGGAGCGCCCTCGAGCAGCTCAGCGGGGCCGGCGCCGCCTCCTTCCTGGCGGTGCTCAAGCGCTTCGGCGCCGAGGGGCCCGGCCTGCTCTCGTTCCCCCGGCCGGGCTGGACCCTGGCCCTCGACATCCCCGTCGGCGACCCCGGGCTGGGGCGGCTGCTCGACCACATCGACGAGGCCGTCGCCGCCGCCGGCGGGCGCATCTACCTCGCCAAGGACGCGCGGCTGCGGCCCGAGCTGCTGCCCCTCATGTACCCTCGCCTCGATGACTGGAGGGCGCTGCGGGAGCGGCTCGACCCCGGCGGCGTCCTGTGCTCGGACCTGAGCCGGCGGCTGGCGCTGTGAGCCGGCGGCGATGAGAGACGGGCTCGGCTCGCCCCAGTCGGTGGCGGTGTTCGGCGGCGGCTCGGACATCGCCATGGCCACCGCCCGCGCCCTGGTCGACCGCCGCACCCGCCGGCTGGTGCTCGCCGGCCGCCGTCCGGAGGCGCTGGCGGGGGCCGCCGACGAGCTCCGCGGCCGCGGTGCCCAGCAGGTGGAGTGCCTCGCCTTCGACGCCGAGGACGGCGCCTCCCATCCGGCGGTGGTCGACGCCGTCTTCGAGGCGCTCGGCGAGGTCGACCTGGCGCTGCTCGCCTTCGGCGTCCTCGGCGACCAGGAGCGGGCGCCGCACGACGCCGAGCTGGCGCAGCGGATCGTCCGCACCAATTTCCTCGGCGCGGTGTCGCTGGCCATCCCCCTGGTGCGCCGGCTGCGCGAGCAGGGGCACGGCACCCTGGTGGCGCTGTCGTCGGTGGCCGCCGAGCGTCCGCGCAGGGCCAACTTCGTCTACGGCGCCTCCAAGGCGGGGATGGACGCCTACTTCCAGGGCCTCGCCGACAGCCTCGCCGGCTCCGGGGTGGAGGTGATGGTGGTGCGACCCGGCTTCGTGCGCACCAAGATGACCGACGGGCTGCCCCCCGCGCCGCTCTCCACCACCCCCGAGGCGGTGGCCGCGGCGGTGGTGCGCGGGCTCGGCACCCGTGCCGGGACGGTGTGGGTGCCCGCCCGGCTCCGCCACGTGATGTGTGTGCTCCGGCACCTCCCGCGTCCGGTCTGGCGCCGCATGCGCGGGTAGCGGGGATGGCCGCCGCGCCGCCCCGGGTGGTCGCCGCCTTCGACTTCGACGGCACCCTGAGCCGCCGCGACAGCCTGATGCCCTTCCTCCGCCGCCTCTGCGGCTGCCCCGCGGTGGTGCGGGTGGTGCTCTGGCGGCTCCCCCTCATCCTCGCCGCCGGCGCCGGCTGGATCTCGCGCGGCCGCGCCAAGGAGGCGGTGCTCCGCGGGCTGATCGCCGGGCTCCGGCTCGAGGAGGTCGTGCCCGTGGCCGAGGGCTTCGCCCGTCACCTGCTCGACTCGGGGATGTGGCGGCCGGCGCTGGAGCGGCTGGAGTGGCACCGCCGCCGCGGCGACGCGGTGGTGATCGTCTCCGCCTCCCCGGCCCTCTACCTCGCCCCGCTGGGCCGTGTCCTGGGGGTGGACGCGGTGCTCGCCACCGGCCTCGAGGTCGACGCCTCCGGGCGGCTGACCGGCCGGCTCAGCGGCGGCAACGTCCGCGGACCCGCCAAGGTGGCCCGGCTCGATGCCTGGCTCGGCGGGCGGCCCGCCGAGCTCTGGGCCTACGGCAACAGCGGCGGCGACCGCCAGCTGCTCGCCCGGGCCGACCACGGCTTCCGCAGGCACTGGTGGCGCTTCCGTCCCGCCTCCTGACCGGACCCGGGGCTCAGCCGGTGAAGACGCAGGTCCAGACGTAGAGCGGCCCGGTGGCGCCCTGGTAGCGGCCCGTGGGGCTGAATGCGCCGCCGCAGCCCACCCGGGTGAACGCCGGGTTGACGATGTTGGCGAGGTGTTCCGGTGAGGTCAGCCAGAGGCCGTTGATCTGCACGATGTCGTCGACCATCGAGGCGGTGCCCGAGGCCCAGGCGATGTTCTCGCCGGCGGCGTGCCAGGGCAGCGAGCTCAGGTAGGTGGTGAACACCTGCTGGCCCTGGGCGCAGCCCGCCACGGAGTGACTGAAGTAGTCGCGCTGGAGCAGGTCGAGCGAGCGCGAGGGGATGGTGACCGCCGGGCCGCCGCAGCCGGCGAGGTCATAGCCGCCGGATCCGCCCGCCACCGCGTCGAGGGCGCCGTCCTCGCTGACCGCGCCGCGGCCGCGGTCGATGCGGTCGCGGCTCTGCAGCGCCGCCATCAGCGCCGCCGCCGCGCCCGGCCGGAAGGGCTGGACGCCGCCGGCGAGCCCGGGCGCCACCGGCACCACGTCGCGGACGATGTCCCAGCCGCCCCAGTCGGGCATGCCGTCGAAGCCGATGCCCGCGGGCGTGCCGGTGCGCTCCACCAGCCCCCAGCGCCCCGCCAGGTAGGCGCCGCCGGCCACCGGGTGGAGGTGGAGCCAGACGTCGACGCCGGGGACGGCGTGGCTGGAGGCGAGCGCCGGCGCGGCGCCGAAGGCATGGATGCCGCCCCAGCCGTCGAGCACCCAGCCGCCGTCGGGGCGGCCCAGCGACGAGTGGTGGACGGCAAGGCCGCGGGCGATGTCCCAGTTCGACCAGTAGGGGCCGGCGGGGAGCGCCGGGGCGGAGCCGAAGGGGTGGATGCCGCCCCAGCCGTCGAGCACCCAGCCGCCGGAGGCGTCGGGGAGCGCGACCAGGTCGCGGGCGATGTCCCAGCCCTGCCAGTAGGGACCGGAGGGGAGGACGGGCGCCGAGCCGAAGGGGTGGATGCCGCCGAAGCCGTCGAGCACCCAGCCGCCGCGGGAGGCGGCGGGGAGGAGCTGCAGCGAGCGGGCGATGTCCCAGCCGCGCCAGTAGGGGGCTCCGGTGGTGTCGAGGGGCACGCCGTTGGAGGGGTGGAGCCCGCCGTAGCCGTCGAGCGTGACGGAGCCGGCGACGGGCAGAAGGGCCGCCGGCGCGGCCCCGGTGCTCGGGCTGCCGGTGGCGGCGGAGACGGGGCCGAGCAGCGCCACGGTGGCGCCGAGCGTGGCCAGGAGGTGGGGGAACCGCGGGAGTCGGAGGGAATGGGGCATCGACCCCGATGCTATGGGGCCTCCGGCGCGCCCCCGACCACGGCGGGGTCAAGGGACGGTGCCGGGCGCTCACGGATGTCACGGGGGGCGGCCGGATGTCACCGCCGCGTGCTCGGCGGTCACGGCCGGACTCGGATCAGAGGCTTTCCGAGAAGTGCGGGGCGAGGCGGCGGAAGAGGATCACCCCGATCACCAGCACCACCACGACGATCAGCAGCGGCACCGCCATCGCCGGGCCAAGGATCGTCGCCGTCCAGGGCACCCGCGGGTCCTGGGTGACCAGGGCGTGGCGCAGGTCCTCGATGATCTGTGCGACCGGGTTGAGCGCGACCAGCTCGACCCTGCTGTGGAGGATGTCGCGGCTGAGCGGGAACACCACCGCGGACCCGTAGAACAGCAGCTGGGTGAAGATCTCCCAGATGTGTCCGAGGTCGCGGTAGAAGACGAACAGCGCGGAGAGGATCAGCGAGATGCCGATCACCAGCGCGTAGAGCTCGAGCAGCAGCGGCAGGGCGAGGAGCGAGTGCCAGCCCAGCGACAGCTGGCGCGCCGCGCCCGCGATCACCACGATCAGCGAGAGGTTGATGGCGAAGGTCATCAGCGCGGTCAGGCTCGACGCCACCACCAGGATCGCGCGCGGGAACGACGCCTTGTTGATGAGGTTGCCGTTGACCACGATGGCGTTGACCGCGGTGACCGTGGTCTCGGCGAAGAAGGTCCAGATGACGATGCCGATGAGCAGCTGCAGGGTGAACCGGTCGGACGTCCGCCCCGCGTGCAGCAGCCGGTCGAAGACCGCGTACATGATCGCGAAGACCATCATCGGCTTGAGCAGCGACCAGAGGTAGCCCAGCACCGACCCGGTGTACTTCAGCTTGAACTGCGTCACCGCGAGCTCGCGCGTCAGGTTGAGGTGCCGTCCCATCCGGCCGCCGGGCGGCGGCGGCGAGTGGGTGACGAGCGGTTCGGCTGAGGTTGCGGTGGCCATCGCGCGGGGCAGTCTATCGACCCCGGCTGGTACGATGCGGCCCCCCGTGCCCCAGCCAGCCGCAGCCGACGTGACCGCAGACGGCGACCTCGACTACATGGACGAGATCGCCTCTCGGGCCCTCGGCAACCCTCCCTCGCCGGGGGTTCCCGCGCCCGCGCCGGAGCCGCCGCCGGGCGCCGCCGCCGGGTTCATCGGCCGCGCCGCCGCCCATGCGCACATGGGCAGCAGGCTCTCCGAGGCCGAGCGCATGCTGCTGTTCAAGCGCGGGGTGCTGCGCATCGCCCACCTCTTCTCCAAGGAGCAGGTGGTCTACAACGACAACGTGCTCAAGGCGCTGCGCGCGCTCGACCGGCGCCTCGCCGCCGTGCCCGGCCTGCTCGCCACCGCCGAGGCCGACCTCGCCGACCTGGGTGACTCCGTCGAGCGGCTCAGCCGGGAGATGGCCGAGCTGCGCCGCGCCGTCGACGAGGGCGGCCGCCGGCAGCAGGCGCTCGCCGACGAGCTCGCCGCACTGCGCGCCAGGGTCGACACGCTCCGGCCCTGAGCATGCGCATCGCCATCGCCAAGCCCGACTTCGGCGTCGTCGGGGGTTTCGAGAAGGTGATGTCGCGGGTCGAGCACGAGCTGGTCTCGCGCGGTCACTCGGTGCGGTGGATCGGCGTCGACATGGCCGCCACCAGCCCGGTTCCCTACGGGGTCGCGGTGCCGCCGTCGCTGCGCCTGCGGCTGCCCGCCTTCGTCCGCTACATGGCCGCGATGGAGGCCTTCCAGCGCATCGACGCGAGCGGCTACGACATGCTGGTCAGCACCCAGCCGCCCTCGTTCGCCGTCGGCCATCCCCGCCATCTCTCGCTCTTCTCCCACCACCAGCGGCTCTACTACGACCTCTGCGACGTCTGGATCGCCGCCGGGTTCG
>JAXDLS010000265.1:0-4949 GCA_034666485.1 Chloroflexota bacterium | reverse complement strand
GCTTGTCACGTCGAACGACGACCTCGCGTCGCGCACCGCGGAGCTGGTCACGTCGAACGACGACCTCGGGACGCGCACCGCGGAGCTGGTCACGTCGAACGACGACCTCGAGACGCGCACCGCGGAGCTTGTCACGTCGAACGACGACCTCGGGGCGCGGACGGCGGAGCTGGTCACGTCGAACGACGACCTCGGGGCGCGGACGGCGCAGCTGGTCACCTCGAACCGCGACCTCGAGGCGCGGACGGCGCAGCTGCTGGCCTCGAACGGCGAGCTCGAGTCGCGCACCGGTGAGCTGCTCGCCTCCAACCAGGAGCTCGAGTCCTTCGCATACTCCGCGTCGCACGACCTGCGGACCCCGCTGCGAGCCATCAACGGCTTCAGCGAGGTCCTGCTCGAGGAGTACGCGCCGCAGCTCGACGCCGAGGGCCAGCGCTACCTCTCCCGGGTCTCCCTGGCCGCCGTGCGCATGGGTGAGATCATCGACAGCCTCCTGACGCTCTCCCGCCTGACGCGCACCCAGCTGCGCGAGGACGACGTGGATCTCGGAGTGATCGCCGGCGAGATCGTCGAGGACCTCCGCATGTCGTCGCCACGGCGTGTCGTCGACGTGTCGGTGACCGGCGTCCTCCAGACACGGGGCGATCGGCGGCTGCTCCGGCTGCTGCTGACGAACCTTCTCGACAACGCCTGGAAGTTCACCTCCCGCCTCGACGTCGCCCATATCACCGTCGGCAGGACCGCCACCGCCCGCGGCCCCGCATTCTTCGTGCGCGACGACGGGGTCGGCTTCGAGGTCACCGGAATGTCCCGACCCTTCAGGCCCTTCCAGCGGCTCCACGCCGCACCTGGCCTCGACGGCCTGGGCATGGGGCTCGCGACCGTGCAGCGCGTCCTTCGTCTGCATCGGGGAGCCGTCTGGGTGGAGTCGCAGCTCGGCGCCGGCGCCACCTTCTACTTCCAGATCGGGCCGGTCGATGCCGCGGCACCGGGCGCACGCGGGGCTGCGGGGGGTGAGGACGCATGAGGGCGGCGGTCGAGACGGGCGACGCCCTGTTCCGCGGCCTCCTCGAGTCGGCACCGGACGCCATGGTCATCGTCGACGCGTCGAGCGGCGAGATCGTGCTGGTGAACGCGCAGACGGAGCGGCTCTTCGGATATCCGCGCGCCGAGCTCGTCGGGCAGTCGGTCGTGATCCTGGTGCCGCAGGACATCCGGGCGGCACACGCCGCGTACCGCGACGGCCTCGCCGGGGAGGCGCGGGTGCGCATGCGGGACGCCGGCGGGCAGCTCCGTGCACGCCGCAGGGACGGCAGCGAGTTCCCGGCCGAGATCCTCCTCAGCCCGCTGGCGACGGAGGATGCGATGCTCGTGTCCGCCGCCATCCGGGACATCTCCGATCGCGTCGCCATCGAGACGGAGCTGCGGCGGCATCGCGATCGGCTGGAGGAGCTCGTCGGCGAGCGCACCGCGGCGCTGGTCCAGCTGAACCAGGAGCTGGAGTCGTTCTCGTACTCGGTCTCGCACGACCTGCGCGCACCCCTGCGCAGCCTCGACGGTTTCAGCCAGGCACTGATCGAGGATCATGCCGCCGAGCTGGGTGAGCAGACGAGGGACTACCTGTCGCGGATCCGGCGTGCCGCCCAGCGGATGACTGCGATGCTCGACGGCCTTCTCACCCTCTCACGCGACACCAGGGGCGAGATCAGCTGTGTGCGCGTGGACCTGAGCGCGCTGGCCAGGGAGATCGCCGATCAGCTGCAGCAGACCGATCCGGGCCGGCGGGTGCAGTTCCGCATCGCATCCGGGCTGGCGGCGCAGGCCGACCCGAACCTCCTCCGCGTCGCCATCCAGAACCTTCTCCAGAACGCCTGGAAATTCACCGCCGGCGTGGATGAGGCGGTGATCGAGGTCGGAGGGACCGAGCTCGACGGCGTGCCCGCCTGGTTCGTCCGCGACAACGGGTCGGGGTTCGACATGCGGTACGCCGACCGCCTGTTCGGCGCCTTCCAGCGGCTGCACACGCAGGAGCAGTTCCCTGGAACGGGCATCGGGCTGGCCACGGTCCAGCGTGTCGTGCATCGCCACGGCGGCATCATCGCCGCCAGCGCCGCCCTCGGTGCCGGGGCGACCTTCACCTTCACCCTGGCTCCCGGAGGACGCGAAAAGGCGGCAACGTCCGTGCCGTCGTCCCCGACGCTGTGAGGCAGGTGCTTCTCGCGATTGGGCCGCACTCAGCCGCCGGCGGCCCGCGGCGGGTCGCCGATCCAGTGGCGCGGACCGGGGCCGAGGGCGGCGGCTCGGTCCATGGGATTCGCGAGCCTGCAGCGCTCGAGTGACAGGCAGCCACACCCGATGCATTCGGTCAGACCCGCCCTGAGCCGGTGGAGCTCGTCGATCCGCTCGTCGATGCGGGCGGTCCAGGCGCGGGAGAGCAGCGACCAGTCGTCTCGGGTGGGCGCGCGGTCGGGAGGGAGCCGGCTCAGCTCGGTGCCGATCTCCTCGAGGCTCAGCCCGATCCGTCGGGCGAAGACGATGAACGCGACCCTCCGCAGCACCGCCCGCGGGTAGCGGCGATGGCCCGAGCCGGCTCGCTGGGACCCGATCAGGCCCAGCTCCTCGTAGTAGCGCAGCGCCGAGGCGGCGACGCCACTGCGCTTCGCGACCTCGCCGATCGTGAGCAGGGGGGCCATGCCGCCAGTGAACCACCCCCCGGGCCTTGACTTCAAGTTGGCTTGAACTTGTAGCCTGGGCTCCGTACCGTCACCGGCACGACCTGCTCCTCACCGGAGGACTCACCCCCTCATCGGATGGGCACCGTGTTCACGCAAGCTGAGCTCGACTGCCTGGCGACGCAGAGACTGGGCCGGCTGGCCACCATCCAGCCCGACGGAACCCTCCAGGTCAACCCGGTCGGCTTCGCGTACAACGCGAGCACGCGGACGATCGACATCGGCGGCTACAGCATGGCCGCGAGCCGGAAGTTCCGCAACGTCACCGCCGACGGCCGGGTCGCGTTCGTCGTCGACGACGTCCCCTCGACCGACCCGTGGCGCGTCCGCTGCGTGGAGATCCGCGGACGCGCCGAGGCCGTCGACGGGCCCACCGGCGCGGCGGCCCGCGGTGACGGGGCGATCATCCGCATCCATCCCCGGCTGATCATCAGCTTCGGGATCACCGACCCCGACCGCGACCCCCACGAGATGGCGGTCAGCAGGCGGACCGTCAGCGCCGAGTAGGCACCGAGGAGGTGACCATGACCGTCGAGCTCAACCACATCATCATTCCCGCACGGGACAGGCTGGCGTCGGCGCGGTTCCTCGCCGGCATCCTCGGCCTCTCGGCCGGACCGCCGCTCGGTCCGTTCATCCCGCTCCGCGTCGGCAACGGCGTGACCCTCGACTACGCCGACGCCGCCGACTTCCACTCCCACCACTGCGCCTTCCTCATCGGCGACGAGGAGTTCGACGCCGCGTTCGCTCGCATCCGCAGCGAGGCCATCCCCTTCTACGCCGACCCCCACCACACCAGGCCGGGAGAGATCAACCACCACAACGGCGGCCGCGGGTTCTACTTCGAGGATCCGGACGGGCACAACATGGAGCTGCTGACCCGGGCGGCCTGACCCCGCGCCCCCACGCCGAGGCGGCGGATGCAGTGGCCTCGGCGCGGACGTGAACCGGCTGGCGGAAGAGGGGCAGGGCCTCGTCGTAGCCGAAGATCACCGGAGCGACGCGTCCAACTGACGGATCAGTTCTCCGACCCGCCCACCGCCACGCGGGGCGACCGGGTCGCGCGTGCAGCGTCGCTCGCCGCAGCCTGACCTGCATCGCGAGCCTCCTGAGCCGCCCGGTGTGCCGCCCAGGCGCTGTCACGGCCGTCAGACGGAGACGTGTCCGGTGCGCGCCATGGCCGCCTGGTGCGCTGCGGCCCGGCCATCGTCGAGGGGCCACTCTTCCCGTCCCCTCGACATGAACCCGGGCGAGGTCCCCGCCAGGCGCCTCGGCGACCGCCAGGTCGGCCGCATCGTCCAGCGCTGCGCGCGCCGCGCCGGGCTGCGGCCGCTGATCCCTGAACTGGCCACTTCCCTCCAGGCCACAGCCGCGGCATCTCGCGGCCAGCGTCCTCGATTCCCTCGTCCTCATCGCCCTGGGCCTCATGCTGGTCGACTGCGACCACACCTCTGGGGTCGACGTCCAGAGGATCCTCGGGGTCGCCAGCCTCGGCGTTGGTGCAACCAGCGGGGCGACGTGGGCGCGCCGGCGGCGCTGGAGGAAACAGCGAGGGCCGCAACCGGGGGATGCGAGGCATATCGCCGAACTCGCTGGCGTACGTCGCGTGCCCAATCCTGCCCGTCCCGGCCGCCTCCCCCCCGCCGCTCCCTACCGCGGGGGCATGCGCATGGCGCCGTCGAGGCGGATGACCTCGCCGTTGAGCATCGCGTTGCCGACGATGCACTCCACCAGCGCGGCGTACTCGTCGGGACGCCCCAGCCGGGAGGGGAAGGGCACCGCCGCGCCCAGGGCGTCGAGGACGCTCTGGGGGGCGGAGGCGAGCAGCGGGGTGTCGAAGGTGCCGGGGGCGATGGTGAGCACGCGCACGCCGTCGCGGGAGAGGTCGCGGGCCAGGGGCAGGGTCATGCCCACGATCCCGCCCTTGCTCGCCGAGTAGGCGACCTGCCCGACCTGGCCGTCGTAGGCGGCGATGGAGGCGGTCATCACCACCACGCCGCGCTCGCCGTCGTCGTTGGGGGCGTTGGCGATCATGCGCGCCGCCGCCAGCCGTACCGCGTTGAAGGTGCCGACCAGGTTGATCTCGAGGATGCGGGTGAAGTGCTGGAGCGGCATCGGCGTGCCGTCGCGGCCGACCACCTTGGCGGGCGGGCCCACCCCCGCGCAGCAGACCAGCACGCGGAGCTCGCCCAGCCCCGCGGCGGTGGCGACGGCGCC
>JAXDLS010000264.1:0-5184 GCA_034666485.1 Chloroflexota bacterium | reverse complement strand
GGAGAGCGGCAGCAGGTCGGAGATGCCCGAGAGCACCGGCGCCATCTGCTGCCGGGGGATGAAGAGGCCGCAGAGCAGCACCTGGGGCAGTGCGAAGAGCGGCATGAACTGGACCGCCTGGAACTCGGTGCGCGCGACGGCGCTGACCAGGAGCCCGAGGGCCATGCCGAGCAGCGCGTCGAGCACCGCGACGGTGACCATCAGCGCCACCGATCCGCTCACGGTGAGGCCCAGCCAGGTCAGCGACACCGCCGCCACCAGCGCCACCTGCACCACCGCGAAGACGCCGAAGGCGAGGGCGTAGCCGAGCAGCAGGTCGAGGCGGTCGAGAGGCATGGTCATCAGCCGCTCGAGCGTCCCGGTGGTGCGCTCGCGCAGGGTGCCCACCGAGGCGATGAGGAACATCACGATGAAGGGGAAGATGCCGAGCAGCGACGGCGCCACCCCCTGGAAGGCGCGGGGCGCGTCGAGCACGTAGCGCAGCAGCACCACCAGGAGCGTCGGCAGCAGCGTCGCCATCGCCACCGTGCGCCGGTCGTGGCGCATCTGCCCGAGGATGCGGCGGGTGGTGGCGACGGTGACGGCGGGGCTCACGAGCGCACCATCCCCGCGCCCTCGCGGCCCCGGACCAGGCGGAGGAAGGCCCGCTCGAGGTCGGCGGCGCCGGTGCGGCGCAGCAGCGCCTCGGGGGTGTCGTCGGCGAGGATGCGGCCCTCGCGCATGAGCAGCAGGCGCTGGCAGCGGGCCGCCTCGTCCATCACGTGCGACGAGACCAGGATGGTCACGCCGCGACTGTCGCGAAGGTGGTGGAAGAGATCCCAGAGCTCCTCGCGCAGCACCGGGTCGAGGCCCACCGTGGGCTCGTCGAGCACCAGCAGCTCGGGGCTCCCGAGCAGGGCGACGGCGAGGCTGGCGCGGGAGAGCTGGCCGCCGGAGAGGCGGGAGACGAGCTGGTCGCGCTGCCCGGCGAGGCCGACCTCCTCGATCACCCGAGCGGGGTCGCCGTTCGGGGCCCGCAGCACCGCCGCGAAGTAGCGCAGGTTCTGCACCACGGTGAGGTCGGAGTAGAGCGCCGGCGACTGGGTCGAATAGCCGATCCGGCGGCGCAGCGGGGGGCTGCCCGCGGGGAGCCCGAGCACGGTCACGCTGCCTCCCGCCACCAGCTGGACGCCGACGACGGCGCGGAGCAGGGTGGTCTTGCCGCAGCCGCTGGGACCGAGCAGGCCGGTGATGCTGCCGCGGGGCACGGAGGTGCTCAGCGCGGGCAGGACCTCGCGCCCGCCGCGCACCACCCTGAGCCCGTCCGCCACGACGGCCGCCGGGGAGTAATTCATCATGCGATGAATTTAGTGCCGCTCCGGCCCTCCCGTCAAGGGCCCTCGGCGTCGAGGTGCCGCTGGATCACCGGCGCGATCAGGCCCACGATCTCCTCCTCGGCGGCGGAGGCGAGCGGCTCGATCTCGAGCACGTAGCGGAGCATCACCAGCCCCACCAGCTGCGAGGCGGCCGCCGCCACCCGGAGCCGGGGGACGCGGAGGGCTCCGGCGAGGGGGCCGAGCAGGGCCGCGGTGATGAACTGCCGGATCATCGCCGCGGCCCGCAGGTTGGTGGTCGCCGAGCGGACCATGGCGAGCAGCGGCGCCCGGGTCGCCGGGTCGTCCCAGAGGGTGAGGAAGAGGCGGACGAAGCGCTCACCCGTCTCCTCCCGCGGGCCGGCGAGGAGCCGGGGCAGCAGCTCGGCGGGCTGGAGGGGCAGCTCCAGAGCGGTCACGAAGACCTGCTCCTTGGTGCCGAAGAAGTGGTGGACGAGGGCGGCGTCGACCTCCGCCTCCGCGGCGATGGCGCGCACCGTGGTCCCGTCGTCGCCGCGCTCGGCGAAGTGGCGCCGGGCGGCGGCGTGGTTGTCGCCCCGCGACTCGGTGGGGCCGGCGCGGCGGCCCGGACGGCGGGTGGCGGTCACCGCCGCATCGTACCGGCCGGTCGGCGATCGCCCTGCCACTCCCTGCGAGCCGCGCTCAGGCTCGTGCTCGGTCAGGTCCTCGCCAGCTCGCGCTTGCGCATCTGCATGCGCTGGTCGGCGTTGAGCACCCGCTTGCGCAGCCGCAGGTTCGCCGGGGTCACCTCGACCAGCTCGTCCTCCTCGAGGAAGTCGAGCGACTCCTCGAGGGACATCCGCCGCGGCGGCACCAGCTTGATGGTCATGTCCTCGTTCGAGCTGCGGATGTTGGTCTTCTGCTTCTGCTTGGTCACGTTGACGGCGAGGTCGCCGGGGCGGCGGTTGAGCCCGACGATCATGCCCTCGTAGACCGGCGTCGTCGGCTCGATGAACGGGGTGCCGCGCTCCTGCAGCGAGAGCAGGCCGTAGGCGACCGCCATGCCGTCCTGGCTGGCGGTGAGGACCCCGTTGCGCGTCGTCCGCGGCAGCTGCCGCCAGCGCTCCCAGCCGAGCACCCGGGTGGCCATCACCCCGGTTCCCCGGGTGAGGGTGAGGATGCTGCTGCGCAGCCCGATCAGCGCGCGGGTGGGGGCGTGGTAGGTGAGGCGCACGCCGCCGCCCGCATCGGTGCGCATCGACTGGAGCTGCGCGCCGCGCCCGCCCAGCGCCTCGGTGACGGCGCCGACGTGGTCCTGGTGGGTGTCGATGACGCACTCCTCGACCGGCTCGAGGCTGTGCCCGCCCTCCTCGCGGGTGATCACCTGCGGGCGCGAGACCTCGAACTCGTACCCCTCGCGCCGCATCGTCTCGATGAGCACGGCGAGGTGCAGCTCGCCGCGGCCGCTCACCTCGAAGACGTCGGCGGTGGCGCCGTCGGCGACGCGCAGCGCCACGTTGGTCTGCAGCTCGCGGGCGAGCCGGGCGCGCAGCTGCCGCGAGGTGCTGCTGACGGTCGCCTCGCGGCCGGCGAAGGGCGACTGGTTGACACTGAACTGCATCCGCAGGGTGGGCTCGCCGACCTCGAGCCGGGCCAGCGCCTCGGGCGCGTCGGCGTCGGCCACGGTGTCGCCGATGGCGGCCTCGGCCAGGCCGGTGACGAGCACGATCTCCCCGGCCGCGGCCTCCTCGACGGGCAGGCGCTCCAGGGCCTCGACGGCGAGCAGGCCGGCGATCTTCAGCCGGGGACCGGTGCCGTCGGCGGTGCAGATCACCACCGGCTGGCCCACCCGGAGCCGGCCGCGGTGGACCTTGCCGATGGCGAGACGCCCCTGGTAGGTGTCGTGGTCGAGGGCCGAGACCAGCATCTGCAGCGGGCCGTCGGCGTCGCCCTGGGGCGGGGGCACATGCTCCAGCATCGCGTCGAAGAGCGGCTCGAGGGTGACCCCGGGGATGCGCAGGTCGGCGGTGGCGGTGCCCTCGCGCCCGTTGGTGTAGAGCACCGGCGCGTCGAGCTGCGCGGCGTCGGTGGCGAGCTCGAGGAGCAGGTCGTGGGTGGCCTCGACGCACTCGTCGGGCCGGGCGTTGGCGCGATCGAGCTTGTTCACGACGATGATGGGCCGCAGCCCCAGCGCCAGCGCCTGGCGGAGCACGACCCGGGTCTGCGGCATCGGGCCCTCGGCGGCGTCGACGAGCAGGAGGCAGCCGTCGGCCATGCCCAGCACCCGCTCCACCTCGCCGCCGAAGTCGGCGTGGCCGGGGGTGTCGATGATGTTCAGCTTCACCCCGCGATAGCGCACCGAGGTGTTCTTGGCGAGGATGGTGATGCCCTTCTCGCGCTCGAGGTCGTTGCTGTCCATGATCAGGGTGCCGATCTGCTCGTGGGCGGCGAAGACGCGCGACTGCTTGAGCATGGAGTCGACCAGCGTGGTCTTGCCGTGGTCGACGTGGGCGATGATCGCGACGTTGCGGAGATCGTGGCGAGGGAGGAGGGTCACCGCCGCATCGTACAGGGCCTGGGCGAATCACCCGGGGGCGGCGGGCCCGCCGCCGCCCCCGCGGTCCGTGACCTGTCGGTGGCTACTGGCCCTTGGGGCGCTCGGTGAGGGTCGCCTGCAGCTTCATCGTCTCGCTGCCGCGTCGCACCGTGAAGGGCACCGAATCGCCCACGTGGTACTGCTGGATGAGGCCGCCGAGGGTCTGCCCGTTGTCGATGGTGATGCCGTTGACCGCCATCAGCACGTCGCCGGTGTGGAAGCCCGCGCTCGCGGCCGGGGTGCCGTCGACCACCTTGGTGACCAGCACGCCGGGGCCGGTGTAGGGCTGCCCGCTCTCGGTGGCGTCGATCGCGGTGAGGTAGGAGATCCCCAGGAATGGATGCTTCACCGCCTGGTGCGCGATCAGCGACTGGGCCACGTTCTGGGCCACGTCGCTGGGGATGCTGAAGCCGATGCGGCTGGTGTTGCCGGCCACCGCGACGTTGATGCCGATGATCCGCCCCTGCATGTCGGCGAGCGGGCCGCCGCTGTTGCCGGGGTTGATGGAGGCGTCGGTCTGGAGCACGTCCTGGAGGGTCTCGGCCGAGGCCGCGGTCCCCGAGCCCGCCTGGATGGTGCGGTGCAGGGCGCTGATCACTCCCACGGTCACCGAGCCGTCGTTGCCCAGCGGGCTGCCGATGGCGACCACCTGCTGGCCCACCTTGAGATCGCCGGACTTGCCGAAGACCGCCTGCGGCAGGCTGGTGTCGGCCACCGAGATCACCGCGAGGTCGTCGAAGGCGTCGGTGCCGGCCACGGTGGCCTTGAGGTTCTTGCCGCCGGGCATCACCAGGTCGAGCGACTTGGCGCCGTCGACCACGTGGTTGTTGGTGATCAGGTAGCTGTTGGTGCTGTCGTGGGCGATCACCACGCCGCTGCCCAGCGCCGCGCTGCCGGTGGTGGCGGTGGTCTGCTTGGCGATGATCGTGCCCACCGCGGGGCCGAGGTTGGCGGCGACCCGCACCGCGTCGCCACCACCACCGCCGCTGGTGGTGGTGGTGGGCTGGTCGTTCACCAGGATGTTGGCGGTGCGCGAGCCGCTGTCGTTGCGGGCGAACCCGGCGCCCACCAGGGCACCGGCGATGACCCCGACGGCGAGCATCAGCGCGCCGACCACGAGCAGCGGGCGCCGTGACCCGCCCCGGGGCTCGGACGCGCCTCCTCCGGGAGGGGGCGGGGCGCCCCAGCCGGCCGGCAGGGCGGGAGCCGCCCATCCCGGCGTGCCGCGGCCGGAGAGGGGCGGCCCCGGCGGCGGCGGAGGCAGGGAGGAAGGGG
>JAXDLS010000263.1:0-2674 GCA_034666485.1 Chloroflexota bacterium | reverse complement strand
GGCGGCGGCGGCGCGACGCGGTGCGCAGAGCGAGCACCCTCCGGGTGGCCTCGGTGCAGAGCGACCGGCGGTGGCGTGCGATGTGGTCGCCGTGGGCGTGGCTCACCACCGCCAGGTCGCGGCCGGTGCGCGCGTCGATCCAGAGGTCGAGGGCGGGGAGGTGGACGCCCCGCTGGTAGCGGACCTCGTACGGGACGCGCATGCGGGGTCATGGTAGAGCGACCCTCAGTAGGGCAGCTCGTGCTCGTCCATCCCGAAGTGATGCCCGACCTCGTGGAGGACGGTGCGCCGGATCTCCTCGCGGAGCGCTCCCAGGCTGCCGCAGACGTTCTCGTGGTTGTGCTGGAAGAGCACGATGCGCTCCGGCCAGTCGTCGGCGGCCAGCGCGGTGCCGCCCTCGTAGATCCCCAGGGTGTCGGGGTCGAAGCCGCGGGCCACGTCGTCGGCATCGGGAAGCGGCTCGACCACCACCAGGGTGTTGCCCAGCCGCGCCTGGAAGGCCGCCGGGATGGTGGCCCAGACCTGCGCCGCGGTGCGGTCGAACTCGCCCGACGCGACGCGCACCGGCACCACGTACTCCTCGGGGTCGAGTCGCGCCGCCCGGCGGAAGGCCCGGTCGGCGGTGGCGCCGTCCTCCTCCCAGAGCGCCACGCGGCCGAGCAGGTGCCAGCCGCCGGCGTCGTCGGGGTCGAGGTCGACGCCGGTGCGCGCCGCCGCGATCGCCTCCTCGAACTCCGCGCAGCGGAAGGCGCACTCGGCGAGCTCCAGCCAGGCGGCCGGGGTGTCGGGGGCGGCCCGGCAGGCGCGGGAGGCCTCGGTGCGGGCCTCGGCGAAGCGCTCCAGCTCGAAGAGCGCGCCGGCGCGGAGCAGCAGCGCCTCGACCGCCTCGCCGTCGGCCCCGGCGCGGCGGGCCTCGCGCAGCGCCGCGGTGGCGAGGTCGAGGGCGCGGCGCGGATCGCCCTCCTCGAGCGCCTGGGCGGCGAGCTCGAGGCGCTCCGCGGGGTCGCCGCCGCGGTCGCGCAGCCGCGGCAGGCGCATCTCAGCCCTCCCCGAGCGGGGCGCGCACCACCGCGGCCGGCTCGGGATCGAGGTGGCCGAGGGGGCCGTGCCCGGCGCCCAGCCCGGGGGCGCGCCGCAGCGCCGCCTGCACGTAGGCACGGGCGCTGGCGACGGCGTCGAGCGGTGACGTCCCCCGGGCGAGGAACGCGGCGACGGCCGCGCTCAGGGTGCAGCCGGTGCCGTGGGTGCCGCGGCCGGGCACGCGAAGGTGTTCGAGCTCGAGGCACCGGCCCGTCGCCCGGTCGCAGACGACGTCGACGACACGGGTGCCGGGCAGGTGGCCGCCGGTGACCACGGCGACCCGTGGCCCCAGAGCGCAGAGCGCCCACCCCGCCTCACGGGCCTCCTCGACGCTGCCGGTGGGACGCCCGGTCAGCGCCGCCGCCTCCTCGAGGTTGGGCGTGACCACCGCCGCCAGAGGCAGCAGCAGGGCGCGGAGGGCGTCGGTGCCCGCGCCGGAGAGCAGCCTCCGCCCCGAGGTGGAGCGCATCACCGGATCGACCACCAGGTTGGCGGCGCGGTGGCGGCGGAGCCCCTCGGCCACGGCGGCCACCACCCGCTCGTCGCCGAGCATGCCCGTCTTCCACGCCGCCGGGGCGAGGTCGCCGGCCACCGCGTCGATCTGGGCGGTGACCATCTCCGCGGGGATGGGATGGACGGCGCCGACGCCGGTGGTGTTCTGGGCGGTCACCGCGGTCACCACGCTGGCGCCGTACACCCCGCAGGCGGCGAACGTCTTGAGGTCGGCCTGGAGACCGGCCCCCGCGGACGGATCGCTGCCCGCCACGGTGCAGGCGACCGGCAAGGTCATGGCGGGCCGATGCTAGCCGCATCGGCGCCCTGACGCGCTGGTGACGAAGTGTCGGCCGCCGGTCGATGCCGGCGCCCGCCGCGGTAGAACGTGGACATGCAGGCACGTCCCCGCGCCGCCGACGCCTCCTCGAACCAGGCGCTGCGCGCCGCGCTCCTCGCGACCGACGCCACCGCGCAGGTGCCGGAGCAGGCCACCGCCGTGGCGGCGTCGCCGGCCCCGGCTCCGGCCGCGGAGAGCACGATGCTGCCCACCGCGCCCGAGCTGCTCGAGTCGTCCCCCAACCTTCAGCGCCTCTGCGAGAGCTATCACCGCAGCTACCGCCACATGCTCGCCCGCAACCGGCGCCAGCGTCTCGGCCTGGCGGTGCTGGTCGCCGCCGTCGGCGTCGCCGCGGTCATGCTCGCCCGGAGCCACGCCGCCAGCATCACGGTGGCCTCCAGCCTGGTGCTCGCGGTGGGCGTGGCCAGCGCCGCCGGCGTCGCCCTGCTGGCGCTGCTCTGGGTGCGGGACGACCGCCGCCTGCGCCGGGTCCAGGGCGAGCGGCTGCTGCGCGCCCTGCAGTTCAACTGCAGCCTCCACGAGGAGCGGCTGAACGCCTTCCGCCGGCACTCGCACGCCACCGCCGCATTCTTCGACTGCTACGGCCTCTGGCGCGAGCAGCACCCCACCTCGGCGGGTGGTTTCGCCTCCGTGGTCCGGGCGCTGCGCGGCCTGGGCGGCACCGCCGGGTAACACCCCCGCTACCATCTCGGGCGATGGACGCGGCGGCGCGCTTCGGCGAGGTCAACCTCATCGCCGACC
>JAXDLS010000262.1:0-2834 GCA_034666485.1 Chloroflexota bacterium | reverse complement strand
TGGCGGCGGCGCGGGAGCTGGAGGTGCGGGTCACCGAGCGCACCGCACAGCTGCGCGACCGCAACGAGGAGCTGGTCGCGCTCAACGCCCTGGCGGCGTCGCTGACCCGCTCCCTCGACCCCGTCGCCATTCTCGGCGACGCCCTCGAGACGATGCGCGCCCTGCTGCCGCTGAGCGCCGGCCGGGGCTGGCTGCACCAGGGGGGACGGCTCACCGCCGCGGCGGACTGGGGGTCTCCCGGGCCCGGGCTCGACGCCGAGCTGCGCGCGGTCGCGCACCGCGCCTCCGAGGAGCACCGGCTGGTGGTGCGCCAGGTGGCCGGGGGCCGGCTGGTCGGGCTGCCCCTGGAGACCGGCGACGGCCCCCTCGGCGCGCTCGCCCTGGCCACCGGCCGCCCCGAGCTCGAGGCGAGGACCCGCACCCTGCTCCGGGGCGTCGGCGACCTGGTCGGCCTCGCCCTGCGCACCGCCCGGCTGAGCGCCGAGGGACGCGAGCTCGCGGTGCTCGAGGAGCGCACCCGGCTGGCCCGCGAGATCCACGACACCCTGGCGCAGCAGCTCACCGCGATCGTCCTCCAGCTCGAGGCCGCCGAGGTGTTCCTCGACCGCGACGAGGCCCGGGCCCGGCAGCTGGTGGTGAGCGCCCGCGACCAGGCCCGGTCGGCGCTCGCCGAGGCGCGGCGCTCGGTGTGGGACCTGCGGCCGGCCCCGCTCGACCAGACCGGCCTGGGGGCGGCGCTCCGCCACGAGGCGCGCCACTGGCAGGCGCGCAGCGGCATCGCCGCGCGGGTGCGCACCCAGGGGCTCCCGGTGCCCCTCGCCCTCGATCCCCAGACCGAGGTGGCCCTCTTCCGCATCGCCCAGGAGGCGCTCGCCAACGTGGCCCTGCACAGCCACGCGGGGCGGGTCGACATCCGCCTGGAGCTGCGCTCCGGGGTGCTGCGGCTGAGCATCCGCGACGACGGCGACGGCTTCGAGGTCGCGGAGCGGTCGCCGGGCTGCTTCGGCCTGGTGGGCATGGCCGAGCGCGCCCGCCTCGCCGGGGCCACGCTGGAGATCGACAGCGGTCCGGGCTCGGGCACCCGGGTGACCGTCCGGCTGCCCCTCGGCGACGTCACCGTGTCCGCCTCGGCATGATCCGGGTGCTGGTCGCCGACGATCACCCCGTGGTCCGCCACGGCCTCTGCACCATGCTCGAGATCGAGGACGACATCGTCGTGGTCGGACGGGCCGCCGATGGCGAGGAGGCGGTGCGGCAGGCCCACGAGACCCGCCCCGACATCGTCCTCATCGACGTCCAGATGCCCAACCTCGACGGCATCGAGGCGCTGCGCCGGATCCGCGCCGACGACCCCGAGGCGAGGGTGATCGTGCTCACCACCTACCGCAACGAGGACTACATCTTCCCGGCGCTCGAGGCGGGGGCCCGCGGCTACCTGCTCAAGGACGCCTCGCGAGCCGAGCTGGCGGCGGCGGTGCGCGCCGTCCACCGCGGCGAGTCGCTGCTCGATCCCCAGGTCGCCGAGACCGTGAACAATGCGCCCCGGCACGATGCCCTGACCCCGCGCGAGCTCGAGGTGCTGCGACTCATGGCCGATCAGAAGAGCAACGCCCAGATCGCCGGGCGGCTGTTCGTCAGCGAGAACACGGTGAAGACCCACGTCAGCAACATCCTCGCCAAGCTCGGCTGCGGCGACCGCGCCGGGGCGGTGCTCACCGCCTGGAAGCGGCACCTCATCCCATGACTCCAGGCCGCTCCCAGTCGACGGAGGCGTGGTGGGAATGAGACTATTGGGAGTGCTGCTCCGTTCAGCCCGCGCATCGGCGCGGGGGGAGGGGCGCGAGAGGGGTGGAGTGAGCGCATGGGCATGGTGACCCGGGCGAGCCCGGCGAGGCTCTCCTTCGACGAGGTGTGCCGGCTCCACGGCGCCGCCCTGCACCGGTTCTGCATGGTCGCGCTCGGCCACCCGGACGCGGCGGAGGCGGCGGTCGCGCAGGTCCTGGCCGCCGCCGCGCAGAGCCATCCGATCGACCGGCCGCCCGCCGCCGGGGCGCTCCGCTGGCTCTTCGCGGTGGCCTGCGAGGTGATCGGCGAGCTGCCGCCGGCCCGGCGCGGCCGCCGCGCCCCGGGGGCGGTGGCCACCGGCTGGGGACGGGAGGTCGACGAGGCGCTGGTCAGGGCCGCCGCGCTGGGGAGCCGCGAGCGGCTCGCCACCGGCCTGCGCTGCGCCGGGGGGCTCGAGTACTCGGAGATCGGCGAGATCCTCGGACTGCGCACCGACGCGGTCCAGGAGGCCTGCGCCCGGGGGCTGCGGCGCATCCGGCGGCCCGGCGGACGGGCCCGGTGAGCGACCCGCTCGACACCGACGAGCGCTGGTTCGCCCACCTCCTCGCGTCGATCCCGGCGCCGGCGTCGCTCGACACCCGCCCCCCGCCGGGCCCCCCGGTGCCGCGCCCGCCGGGGCGGCGCACCCGGATCGGGCCGCTGGCCATCGCCGTCGCCGTGGCCATCATGGTCGGCGTGGTCGGCGCCGGGCTCGGCCTGGTCCTCCCCCGCGGCACGGGCAGCGCTCCGGGGACCATCACCGCGGTGGTCCCGGGGATGCCGCCGGGCCGCTCCGATGCGGCGATGGCGTCCGACCCGGCGCACCACCGGGCGCTGCTCTTCGGCGGCCACGGCCCCGGCGGCCTGCTCGGCGACACCTGGAGCTGGGACGGCCGTCGCTGGTCCCACGAGATCCTCCCCAGCGGCCCCGCCCCCCGCGCCTCGGCGGCGATGTCCGCCGGCGCCGGCGGCGTGGTGCTCTTCGGTGGCGCCGGCCCGGTGGGCCTCCT
>JAXDLS010000261.1:0-8704 GCA_034666485.1 Chloroflexota bacterium | reverse complement strand
CGACCTCGTCGCCGTCGAGGAGGCGCTCGAGCGCACCCCCATCGGCGAGACCGAGCGGGCGCTGCTGCTCCGCTTCCCGGCGCTGCGCGGCGGCCGCGAGATCCTCGACGCCGCCGCCCAGGGGCTGCGCGCCGAGCGGCCGCGACGGGCGCTCGCCGAGCTCGCCCAGCTCTGGGACCTGCTCATGGCGCACGGGCTCGAGGGCCACCTTCACCTCGACCTCGGCGCGGTCCGCGACTGGGACTACTACACCGGCCCCACCTTCGAGCTCTTCAGCGGCGAGCTCGGCTTCCCGCTGGGCACCGGGGGCCGCTACGACGGCCTGCTCGAACGCTTCGGGCTGCCGCTTCCCGCCACCGGCTTCGTGCTCCACGTCGACCGCTGCTGCGACGCCCTCGCCCGCCGCAGCGGGGAGGCGGCGGTGCCGCTGCCGCCGGCGCTGCGGGTGGCCTACGCCGCCGGTGGCGAGGCGTTGGCGATCCGTGCGGCGACGGCCCTGCGCGGGCCCGGTGCCGCGGTGGCCTGCGACCTGGAGCCCAGCGACGCGCCGCCGCCGGGGGCCGACCTCTTCGTGGAGGCCGACGGCTGCGCCCGCTGGTGGGACGGCGAGCGCTGGGCCGACGCCAGCACCGCAGAGGCGGTCGCCGCCCTCGCCGGGAACGGGAGCGCAGGGGGGAGGGCGGCCGAGCGGGCTCTGCCTGCGGGCCGTCCGGGGGGAGGCCCCGCAGGGTGAGCGGGCTCTGCATCGCGGTTCCCAACGGGGCGCTGCTGGCGGGTGCCTGCGAGCTGCTCGCCGACGCCGGCATCGACGGGCTGGCGATCTCGCACTTCGACGACGCCCTGCTCGTCGAGGTCGGCGGTCACCGGCTGATCAAGGTGCGGCCCACCGACGCGCCGGTCTACGTGCAGATGGGCGCCGCCGACTGCGGCATCGTCGGCAAGGACATGCTCTGGGAGACCCACCACGACTCCTACGAGCTCGTCGACCTGCGCTTCGGCGGCTGCCGCCTGGTGCTCGCCGCCCCCGAGGACTCGCCGCTCGCCGCCGGCGCCTGGCCGCCCTCGCTGCGGGTGGCGACCAAGTACCCGCGGTCGGCGCGCGCCTTCTTCGACCGCATCAACGTGACCACCGAGCTGATCAAGCTCCACGGCTCGGTCGAGCTCGCCCCCGCCACGGGTCTGGCCGACGCCATCCTCGACATCGTGGCCACCGGCCGCACCCTGCGTGCCAACCGGCTGGTCGAGGTCGCCGAGGCGGGACGGTCGACCGCCCGCTTCATCGTCAACCAGGCCTCGCTGAAGACCCGCTCCGAGGTGGTGACGGCGCTCGCCGCCGGGCTGCGCCGCGCCGTCGCGGACCGTGCCACGGCACCCGCCGCCGAGGGTGTCCCGTGACCCGGCTCGCCCGCCACGATGCCGGCAGCTTCCGCCGGCTGGTGGCCGGGGCGCGCCGCTTCGTCGAGCCCGAGCTGGACGGCGAGCAGGCCGAGCGGCTGTCCGCACTGTTCGGCCGCGCGCTGGGCGCCGACGAGGCGGTGCGCGCGATCGTCGACGACGTCCGCCGCCGCGGCGACGCCGCGCTGCGCGAGTGGACCCTGCGCATCGACGGCGTCGACGTGCCCGAGCTCCACGCGAGCCCCGCCTCGATGGCGGCGGCGTGGGAGACGACCGCCCCCGAGCTGCAGGCCGCGCTGACCACCGCGGCCGGCCGCATCCGCGACTTCCACGCGCTCCAGCGCGACACCGCGGTGCGCGGCACCGCCGAGCTGGGGCTGCGCCCGGTGCCGCTCCGCCGCGCCGGCTGCTACGTCCCCGGGGGGCGTGCCGCGTACCCGAGCACGGTGCTGATGAACGTCATCCCCGCCCAGGTGGCCGAGGTCGACTCCGTGGTGGTCGCCACCCCGCCCGGCCCCGACGGGCGGGCCCATCCCGCGGTGCTCGCCGCCGCCCATCTCCTCGGTGTCACCGAGGTCACGGTGATGGGCGGCGCCCAGGCGATCGCCACGCTCGCCTACGGCACCGGGTCGCTGCGCCCGGTCGACACCATCGTCGGCCCCGGGAACCTCTTCGTGACCCTCGCCAAGCGCGCCGTCTTCGGCAGCGTCGGGATCGACGGGCTGGCGGGACCGAGCGAGGTGATCGTGGTCGCCAGCGAGGGTGCCGACCCGCGGCTGGTCGCGGCCGACCTGGTCTCCCAGCTGGAGCACGACCCGCTCGCCTGGGCGGTGTGCGTCACCGACTCCGCCGAGCTGGCGCGGCGGGTGGAGGAGGCGTTCGTCCCCGCCGCCGAGAGCGCGGTGCGCCACGGCATCATCGCCGCCGCCGCCGGTCGCCACGGCATGACCGTGGTCTGCGACGACCTCGAGGAGGCGCTGGCGCTGGTCGACGACTTCGCCCCCGAGCACCTCGAGCTCCAGGGCGCCGCCGCGGAGGCGCTCGCCGACCGGGTGCGCACCGCCGGCGCCATCTTCGTGGGCGACGACAGCCCGGTGGCGATGGGTGACTACATCGCCGGCCCGAACCACACCCTGCCCACCGGTGGTGCCGCCCGCTTCAAGGGGCCGCTCTCGGTGATGGACTTCGTGCGCTGGTCGAGCGTCACCCGCCTGGGTCGCGACGACATGAGGCGGCTCGGCCCGGTGGCCTGCACCCTCGCCGAGGCCGAGGGGCTGCACGGGCACACCGAGTCGATCCGGCTGCGGCTGGACCGCAACGGGAGCCGCTGCGGATGAGCGCCGGGCCGCGCGCCGCGTCGCACCAGCGGGTCACGAAGGAGACGCAGATCTCCGCCGAGGTGCGGGTCGACGGCTCCGGCGCCGCCGACGTCGAGCTGCCCCTGCCCTTCTTCCGCCACATGGTCGAGGCCTACGTGAAGTACAGCGGCATGGACGTGCGGCTGCACGGGGAGGGCGACGTCGAGGTCGACAGCCACCACCTCGTCGAGGACTGCGGGCTGGTGCTCGGCGCCACCGTGAGCAGGGCCCTCGGCGATCGCGCCGGCATCCGCCGCTTCGGCAGCGCCCACGCCCCCCTCGACGAGGCGCTGGTGCGCTGCGTCCTCGACTTCAGCAACCGTCCCCACGTGGTCTGGGAGATGGCCCCGCTCCGCGGCCGCATCAACGACTTCGACGTGAGCGTCCTCGGCGAGTTCGTGCGCGGCTACGCCCAGACCGCGGGCATCTCGATGCACGTCGACTACCTCCGCGGCGAGAACCTCCACCACATCGCCGAGGCGGCGTTCAAGGCGATGGGGCTGGCCACCCGCGAGGCGCTCGAATGCATCGGCAGCGCCATCCCCAGCACCAAGGGGGTGCTGTGAGCGCCGGCGGGGCCCGCACCCGGGTCGCCGTGATCGACTACGGGGTCAGCAACCTCCGCAGCGTCGAGCGCGCCCTGTCCGCGGTGGGGGCGGAGCCGGTGCTCACCCGCGATCCCCGCGCGGTCGACGGCTGCGCCGGGGTCGTGCTCCCCGGGGTGGGCGCCTTCGGCGCCGCCGTCGACGCCCTCGACGCCCTCGACCTGCGCACCCCGGTGACCGCGGCGGTGGAGCGGGGGCTGCCCCTGCTCGGGGTCTGCCTCGGCTTCCAGCTCCTCTTCGAGTGGAGCGACGAGAGCGGCGGACGCCCCGGCCTCGGCCTGCTCCGCGGCCGCATCACCCGCATCCAGCCCTGCCGGGGCAAGGTGCCGCACATGGGCTGGAACCGGCTGCGGCTGCGGCGGCCGTCGGCACTGCTCGAGGGCGTGGCCGACGGCACCTGGGCCTACTTCGTCCACTCCTACGCCGCCCCCGCGGACGGCGACGACGTGGTCGCCGGCTGCGAGTACGGGGGCGCCACCCTGGCCGCGGTGTGCGCCCGCTCCGGCGTGTACGGCACCCAGTTCCACCCCGAGAAGAGCGGGCCCCAGGGCCTGCGCCTCTATGCCAACTTCCTCCGGATCTGCCAGGGACAGGGGGGTGGCAGGGGGGAGGCCCCCCGCACCATGGGCGCGTCAGCGCCCGAGGACGAGCCCAGCTCCGAGCCCGTGGCCGGGCAGCAGAGGGCGGCGTCGTGATCGTCATCCCCGCCGCCGACGTGCGCGGGGGCAGGTGCGTGCGCCTGCTCCGCGGCGACTACACCCGCGAGACCGTCTACGCGGAGGAGCCCGCGCAGGTGGCGCTGGAGTTCGTCCGCCAGGGCGCCGAGCGGGTGCATCTCGTCGACCTCGACGCCGCCCGCGGGGTGCCCGACGTGCTCTCCCGGGACGCGGTGCGGGCCGCGGTGCGGGCGCTGCGCGACACCGACGCCACCGTCGAGCTCGGCGGCGGAGTGCGCAGCCCGGCGGCGGCGAGCGCCTGGCTGGAGCTGGGCGCCGACCTGGTGGTGCTCGGCAGCCTGGCGGTGCGCCGCCCGGAGCTGGCGGCGAGGATCTGCCGCGCCCACCCCGGGCGGGTGCTGCTCGGCCTCGACGTCCGCGACGGGATCGCCCAGGCGCAGGGCTGGACCGAGGCCGCCGGCGACGCGCTCTCCCATCTGCGCAGCTGGTCCGGCTGGAACGCGGCCGGGGTGGTGCTGACCAACGTGGCCCGCGACGGCGCCCTCACCGGTCCCGACGTCGAGGGGCTGGAGGCGTGCATCGCCGCCTACGAGGGCCCGGTGATCGCCTCCGGGGGGGTGGCCTCGCTCGAGGACCTCATCGCCATCGCCGACGCCGGCGCCGCGGGGGCGATCGTCGGTCGCGCCCTCTACGAGGGGCGGATCGAGCTGAGCGCGGCGCTGCGCCTCTTCCCCGCCCGCCCGGCGGCGCAGCGGCAGTGGCGGCAGCAGCGGCAGCAGCGGCAGCAGCAGGGGTGAGCCTGGCGCGCAGGGTCATCCCGTGCCTCGACGTCGACGCGGGCAGGGTGGTCAAGGGCACCCAGTTCGTGGATCTCCGCGACGCCGGTGACCCGGCCGAGCTGGCCGCACGCTACGACGCCGAGGGTGCCGACGAGCTCGTCTTCCTCGACATCACCGCCTCCCACGAGGACCGCGCCATCCTCCTCGACGCGGTGCGGCGCACCGCCGACGCCCTGTTCATCCCGCTCACCGTGGGCGGCGGGCTGCGCACCCTCGACGACATCGAGGCGATGCTCCGCGCCGGCGCCGACAAGGTGTCGCTGAACAGCGCGGCGCTCGCCGACCCCGCGCTGGTCACCGCCGCCTCGGACCGCTTCGGCGAGCAGTGCATCGTGGTCGCCATCGACGCCCGCCGCGAGGGTGAGGGGTGGGGCGTGTACACCCACGGGGGGCGCCGGCCCACCGGCCGCGACGCCATCGCCTGGGCTCGGGAGGCCACCGACCGCGGCGCCGGCGAGGTGCTGCTCACCAGCATGGACCGCGACGGCACCGGTGACGGCTACGACATCCCGCTCACCGCCGCGGTGGCCCGGGCGGTGCCCGTGCCGGTGATCGCGAGCGGCGGGGCCGGGCATCCCGAGCACCTGCGCGAGGTGCTCGTCGAGGGCCTGGCCGACGCCGCCCTGGCGGCCTCGATCTTCCACTTCGCCGCCCATCCCCTCCCCGCCACCAAGGCGTACCTGCGCGACCACGAGGTCCCCGTCCGGATCTAGAGCTCCACTACCCCGCTTCCGGAGACGGCCGCTCCGGCTGCGACCTCCGCCCTGACGCGAACAGGCGCGAGTTCCTCCAGTGAGCGCCCAGCCGCCTCCATCCCGCCCCGCAGGCGCCAGGCCACCATCGCCATGGCACCGACGAGCCAGAAGGCCGCGACCAGCAGGCAGGCGGCGAGCACGGAGCTCGAACTGCCCACCGCGGTCACCACGGTGACCCCGAAGCCCGCACCGAGGCGTCCCACCGCCACCGAGAAACCGACGCCGGCGCCGCGAAGGTGCGTGGGGAAGAGCTCGGTGAAGGTCGGGTACGCCGAGGTCCAGGCGCCGGTGGCCCCGGCGTTGCCGACCATGAAGGCGAGCAGCACGAGGCCGGCGCTGTGCTCTCGCAACGCCAGGCCGAGCCCCACCGCCCCGATGGCGGCGAGGACGTAGAAGCCCGGGACGACGCGCCGCCGGCCGAGCCGGTCGACGATCACGGTCATGGTCAGGCCACCGAGCAATGCACCGACGTTCCCGAGGATGAAGAAGTAGGGGATGTCGGCCTCGCTGATCCCCACGGACTTGAACCCGACGATGGAGAGGAGGGCGAACACGCCGTAGTACCCGAACGCTTCCGAGAGATCGAGAGCGCAGCCCAGTGCGAGCCGGCCGGGACAGTGGGTCACCAGCTCGACCAGGGATGCCCCCACACTGCTGGGGGCGACCGCCGTGCCGGCGACCGAACCGGCGCCGCCCGCGGTCACGCCCGATGCGGCCTCCAGCCGGGCGACGATCGCCTCGGCCTCGGCATACCGGCCCTGGCTCACCAGCCACCGGGGCGACTCGGGGACTCTCCGCCTCAGGAAGACCACCAGAAGCGCCGCGATGCCTCCGAGCGCGAATCCGTATCGCCAGGAGACCTCGTCGCTCAGGCCCGGGGTGTTGAGGAGGAGGAGCGCGAGCAGGGCGCTGGCAATCGCGCCCACCGGCCAGAAGTTCATGACCCCGGCATTCGCCTTGCCGCGGTGCCGGGCGGGCATCAGCTCGGAGATCGCGGAGTTGATGATCGAGTACTCGGCACCGACGCCCAGACCGGTCAGGAATCGCAGGACCAGGAGCACGTCGAGGGTGGGGGAGAGACCCGTCAGCACCGTGCACACCGAGTACCAGAGAAGCGTGCCCATGAACAGCCGCCGCCGGCCGAAGCGATCGGCGAGGGTGCCGCCTGCGAGCGCGCCGACGAGAATCCCCATGAGCCAGAACCAGAAGATGAAGGACGCCTGGGTGTCGCTGGCGTGGAAGTGCTTCTGCATCGGCCCGACGAAGCTGCCGACCAGGTTCACCTCGAAGGAGTCGAACAGCCAGCCGGCGCCGAGCATGAGGAGGATGCTCAGGTGTGTGGAGCTCCAGCGCAGCCGGTCGAGCCGGGCGCAGAGCTCGGTTGCCAGTGCGTCCGCGGTCGGTGTCCCGCGCATGTGCATCCCCCTCTCCACCGTTTGGCCGACGAGGCCCTTGGACCACAGGGAGTATCGAGGACCCGCGCAGCCGCGTCTGTGACGGTCATCACGAAACGTTCGGGACGGATGGAGTCAGATGGCGCAGGAAACCCTGCCGGCGGCCCGCTGCTCGAGAAAGCGCTGGGTGGCGAGGCGCCTGGCCTCCGCCAGCCCATCAAGCTCGCCCGCTGCGGGGCGGACCAGAAGGCCGTCGCCGCCGATCTCCAGGGGACTCCCCGGGACGTGCCAGTAGACCCCGTCCGGGGCCACCGCAATCTCGCGGACACCCTCGATCCCCGCCGGGGCGTTTCCCGTGCCGGCCGGCGAGATCATGGTCTCGATCAACGTGCCCGCGAGCCGGGCCATGTCGCCGAGCTCCCCGGTCATCTCCGCACCGTGCTGCACCAGCACCAGCTGGGTGAAGCCCGCCTCGAGGGCCTCTGCACCGAGGTGGGCACGAGCTGGGCGGACACCCCTGCCTGGTCGACGTCGAGCAGGCAGTACCAGACCTCCTGCCGGCCGTCATTGGCGGGGCGCCCCAGCACACCCACGTTGACCACCAGGGTCGTGCCGACCCGTCGCTGCCAGGGGAGGCCGGAATGGGTGCAGAGAATGACGTCGGCACCGCTAGCCGCCACCCGGCGCCGGTGCTCGTCCTCGGGGAGCGACTCCCACCAGAAGTCGTTGACCCCCAGGGGCGAGCCGTGGACCAGGTGCATCTCCCAGCCGTCGACCCTCGCCCGTCGGTCGGTGGCCAGCGTGCCCATCCATCGGGCGAAGTCCCGACCGGTGTGGGCGAGGGTGTACTCGTAGATGACCTGGGCAAAAGCGGTTGTCGAGCGGGTCGCGGTACCCACAGCCGCACTCCGGGCCGCCCGCGCTCACGGCAAGCTCGTAGTTGCCGGCGATGCACTCGACGGCAGCCTCCTGCAGCAGGGGCCATACGGCATCGGGCTCCGCGCCGAATCCCCCGAGGTCGCCGAGGCACAGAAGCCGTTCGGCACCTCGAGCGCGGGCGTCGCCGATGAACGCGCGGAGCGCATACGGGTTCGAGTACACCCCGCCGCACGCCGCGATCCTGGTCACGCCGGTCCTCCGCAGCACCCTGTCTGTGCACGGGCGGCCGGTACTGGCGGTCGGCGGAGACGATGATCGCCACCCAGGGACCCGTCGCCGCATCGTAGGGCACCCCGTCGAAGCCGTCCGTGACCGCCGTCACACTTGGCTGCTGGCGCCGGCGCTGCACGTACGTCGGCGGCCGTCGAGGGGTGAGAACCCGCGGCTATCCTCGGCGGAATGGTCACGACGAGAGAAGTCCGATACCCCGCGGACGGCACCACGATGGTCGGGCGGCTGGCCGTCCCCGACGGCAAGGGCACCCGTCCCGCGGTGCTGATCGCCCCCGAGGCCAACGGCCTCGACGAGCACCAGCGCAGCCGTGCGGAGCGTCTCGCCGAGCTGGGCTACGTCGCGCTCGCTCTCGACTACCACGGTGGCGGACGGGTTTATTCCGAGCGGGTGGAGATGATGGTGGGGATCGGCGCTCTCGGCTCCGACCTCGACGGCCTCCGCGGGGTGGGCCGGGCCGGGCTCGACGCCCGCCTCGCCGTGCCCTGGGCCGACGCCTCCCGGGTCGGCG
>JAXDLS010000260.1:0-6882 GCA_034666485.1 Chloroflexota bacterium | reverse complement strand
GCTCCGCCCTCGCATCCTGTGGCACCAGTGCCTGCATGCCGGTCGCGGGCACCGCAGCCCGGCGACAGGCGTGGCGGTCAGCGCGAGCCGGCGGTGACCCCGGGGGCGGGGAGCAACTCCCACTCGGTCCCGCCGCCGCGGGCATCGCGCACCTCGACGCCGAGGCCGGCGAGCAGGTCGCGGAGCGAGTCGGCGTCGGCGAAGCGGCGCTCCTCGCGAGCCCGCCGGCGGAGCTCGAGGATGGCCTCGACGAAGGGGCCGACCAGCTCCCGGGGGTCGCGCGCACCGGTGCGTGCGAGGTCGCCGAGCTGGACCAGCATGGTGCGCTCACGCGAGCGCGCCCGGTCCATGGCGTCGGAGTCGAGGGTGTCGCGCGACCAGTCCCAGAGGTGGCCGTCGAGGGCGAGCAGCGCCGCCAGCGCAGGGTCGACCGCGCGCGCCTCGAGAGCCGCCTCGAACGCGCGCCGGTGCTCCTCGACGCCGTCGAGGAAGGGATTGCCCGCGCGGGGGGCGGCCGCCTCCGGGGACGCCGGCGTCGGTGCCGGGCGGCCGGGTGCCGTCACCACCGCCTCGCCGCCGGGGCGCAGCGCCTCGATCGGCAGGGTGGCGCCGCTCTCGAAGCGCCGCTCCCGGCCGCCGCGGCGCAGGGTCACACCGCCGTTGCCGCGCACCGTGGCGGTGCCGGCGTCGAGGTCGAGGATGCAGGCGGTGTGCTCGTCGACGCCGAGCACCGCCGCGCCCTCGTCCAGCATCGACTCGAGCAGGCGCAGCCGGCGCTCGCCCATGTAGCAGAAGCGGGTGTCGTGGGTGCCGCCCTCCGCGTTGTTGTAGTGGGGAATCACGGCGCCGTCGATGCCCGCCTCGCCGAGGATGTCGAGCCCCTCCAGCCAGTGCGGCGGCTCACCGACCTTGTAGACCTCGTAGACGGGCAGCGCGTAGCGCCCCAGGGCGCAGGCGGCGGCGCTGGAGAAGGTGACGCAGCCGCCGCGGCGCAGCTTCTCGACCAGCACCCCCGGCACCTCGGAGCCGCGCCACTGGCGCAGGGCGTAGGAGGGGCTGCCGGGGCCGGCGAACGCGTACCGGGCCTCGCGCAGCCGGGCGAGCATGGTCTCGAAGTCGAGGGCGGTGGCCGCCTCGGCGGACCGGAAGGACGCCACCCCCATCTCGCGGCGCACGTTCTGGCGGAAGTAGGTGAGCGCCTTCTGGGTGATGTCCCCCGCGTTCTCCTGGAAACCGTAGGGGGTGTCGAGCAGCACCGCGGGCGCCGGCGGCGGCCCCAGGCGGTCGAGCAGGTCGGCGTGCACCCCGGTCATCGTCGGGCTGGTCTCGCCCGAGCCCATGATCACCAGCAGACGCGGGAGGGTCATGACCCGATGCTAGCGTCACCAGGGCCTCGCGGCGCCGTCCTCCTGTTCCGCCGCGGCCTGCCGGAGGCGGTCGCAGAGGGCGGCGACGGCCAGGGTGCCGGCGGCGCCCCGGAAGCGCGACGGCGACGCGGCGGGGCGGCGCAGCTCGCTCCAGGCGGCGTCGACCATCTCCCGGTAGGCGTTCACCGCGAGGCTGCGGCGGTTCTCGGTGGTGCCGTCGCGGTGGAGCAGCCGCAGCGTGGTGTCGCCCGGGCCGCAGGTGAACGGCCGGTCCACGGAGAGCACCGCGTCGGTGCCCGCCACCTCGAGCAGCTGGCGCTCGGGCGCCTCGAAGGAGCACTCCACGGTGGCCACCAGCCCGCCGCCGAAGTCCAGCCATCCCCGCAGGCTGGCGTCGACCCCGTCGCCTCCGACGGTGCGTGCCGCCGCCACCCGCAGCGGCGGGCGCCCGGCCATCTCGAGCAGCGGGGTGAGACAGTAGACGCCGACGTCGAGGAGCGCGCCGCCCCCCATGCCCGCGAGCCAGCGGTGGTTGGCGGCGTCGGTGAGCGGGAAGGTGAACACGCTGCGCATCGAGCGCAGATCGCCGAGCTCGCCGCCCCGCGTGAGCTCGACGGCGGCGCGATGCCGGGGATGGAAGGCGGTCATGTACGCCTCGAGCAGGCGCACCCCCGCCTCGCCACAGGCGGCGTGCATCGCCCGGGCGTCCTCGGCGCTGCACGCCAGCGGCTTCTCGCAGAGCACGTGCCGGCCGGCGGCGGCGGCGCGCTCGGTCCAGCGCCGGTGCAGGCCGTTGGGCAGGGGGATGTACACCGCCTCCACGTCCGGGTCCTCGAGCACCGCCTCGTAGCTGGAGTGGGCGCGGCGCGCGCCGGTGGCCGCGGCGACCCGGCGGCCGGCATCGGGGTCACGGGAGGCGACGGCGACGATCTCCGCGTGCGGGCTCTCGCGCATCGCCGGGAGCACCGCCGCCCGGGCCACCCAGGAGGTGGCGCCGATCACCCCCCAGCGGACCGGATCGCTCACCGCGCCGCACCGAGAAGCACCGCCGCGTCCGGGCGCAGTGGTGCGCCGCCCTCCTCGCCGGAGCGGTGGGCGGCGTCGAGCACGGCGATCACCCGCCGCACCGACTCCGGCGTCACCGCCAGCGCCTCGCCGAGCTGGAGGTGGTCGGCGAGGTTGCGGTGGAAGGCGAAGCGGCGCTCGGGGGCCGGCGGGATGCGCGTCTCGGTGGTGCCCGTCCCGCTGCGGTAGCGGCGCAGCACCAGCTCCACCGGCGCCTCGGCGTGGTGCGCGGTCTCGCTCACGTAGCCGCGACCGATCTCGACCCGCTCGGCGGTGAGCGGCCGGTACCAGCCGGCGATGGTCCCGGCGGTGCCCTGCACGTAGAACTTCGGCGGCCGGATGGCGGCGACGTCGGACTGGAGGAACTGGGCCTCGCGGCCGTCGCTCCAGCGCAGCCGGACGCGCACCTGGTCGAGGTTGGTGACGTCGTGCCAGACCCGTTTGTGGCCGGTGGTCTCGACCGTCGCGGGCATTCCCGGCAGCAGCTGGAGGATCCAGTCGAGGTGGTGCGAGCCCCAGTCGTAGACCGCACCGCCGGAGAGGGAGACGTCGGAGTGCCAGGCGCGGCAGGGGTGCTCGAAGCCGCCGACGAAGGTCTCCACGTTGAAGACCTCGCCCACCTCCCCACCCTCGACGGCGGCGCGCAGGGCGGTGAAGTCCTGGTCCCAGCGGCGGTTCTGGTTCACCGTCAGCACCACCCCGTGCGAGCTCGCCGCCTCGATGAGCAGGTCGGCGTCGGCCACGCGCAGGCAGAGCGGCTTCTCGCAGACCACGTGCTTGCCGGCCCGGAGCATGGCCAGGGCGAGCTCGGCGTGGAGCGCCGGCGGGGTGGCGATCACCACGACGTCCACGCTGGGGTCGGCGGCGAGCTCGGCGACGCTGTCGACGGTGCGCACCGCGGGGAAGTCGGCGCGCGCCGCCGCGCAGCGGGCGGGAACGCTGTCGCAGACCGTGGCCAGCACCAGCCCTGGGGTGGCGTCGACGGCGAGGCCGTGGCTGTGGCCCATGCCTCCCAGCGGCCCGTAGCCGAGCAGGCCGACGCCGAGGTCGCGCTCCTGGCCGGGATGGCCGAGCACCGCCCGGCGCAGCGCGATGGCGAGCTGGGGATGGCGCAGCGCCGCGGTGGTGCCGCCGAGCCCGCTCACCACCACCCGGCCGGCCCCGGCGTCGGACTCGACCAGGGCGGGGCGCGCCCGCAGGGCGACGCTCACCGTGAGCACGGTGCGGGCGCCGCCGCGGGGCTCGAGCGGCAGGAAGGCGTCGACCACCGGGAACTCGGCGTCGAGCCGGCGGGTCAGCGCGCTCTCGGCGGCCCGGGCGGCGAACACCTCGGCACAGGGTAGCGCCGGCCCGGTGGCGGCGAGGCCCAGCAGCTCCCCGAGCGGACCCTCGGCCACCGCCTCGGGCGGGGGCGCCAGGGCGAGCAGGCCGGCACCACGCTCGACGTGGGCGCGGAGGCGGCGGGCGTCCGCGGCGGTGAGCTGGGCGGGGGCGCCGTCGAGGACCACGGCGTCGACCCGCTCGAGATCGGCGGGGACCCCGGCGGCGCTCACGCACACCTCCGCGGGCGCGAGCAGCGCCCGCAGCGCCGCCTCGCGCTCCGGGCTGGGCAGGGCCGCCAGGACCACGACCCGGGTGGTCGCGGCCGCGACGCCGCGGCCGTTGTGGCACTGGACCAGCACGAGGAGCTCCCTGTCCGGCGGGCTGCCGCCCGGGAGGCGGCCCATCTCGCGGGGATGCTAGCAAGACCTCCGCGACGCCTCCTCCCCCACACGGGGTGCCGCGGGGGGGTCACGGTTGACCGTCTACACAGATCTGTGTATGCTGGGTACATGCTGCCACGCTGGTTCCGGCTCGTGATCATCGCCGACCTCGCCCTGCTCGCCATCGTGGCCGTGCTCGGCGCCCGCCTCGCCCTCGACGGCGCGCACGAGGCGGGCAGGGTGATCACTCCCTGGGGCCGGCCGGGGGCGGGGGAGCCCGCGCATCCGCCCGGCGCCCAGCTCCCGATGCCCTTCCCGCCCGCGCCCGCGCCGCCACCGACGCCCGCCGGTCCGGCGCTGAGCCCGGCCCTGCTGCACCGTCTCGACTCCGACGCCGCCTCCTCCGCGAACGCGCAGCGCGGGCTGCTGGGGATGATCGAGGAGGCGATCCGCGCCCACATCGTCGGCATCCTCGAGCACGCCACGCACGGAGGTCGAGGCGGTTGATGTGGCTGATGCGAGTGCTGCCACAGCCGCATGACGGTCGGACCGCGAGCCGGTGACGGCGCCGTGACCGTCGCCGGCCCCTTCGGATACTGAGGCCATGGGAATGTTCACCTCCTTCGAGTTCGGCCAGGCCTGGATCGAGGCCATCGCGCGCATGGGCTACGACACCCGTCCCACGGCCCTGGCGCTGACCAACCGTGCCGTCAAGGGCCCGGTGTACCGGCGGTACCGCCGCATGTGGGACGAGGAGCGCAGGCGCTCCGCGATCACTGCGCGGACCTTCCTCTCCGGACGCTGGTTCCAGCTCAAGCGCGAGGTCGCCGAGCCGCGCGACGCCGAGCTGCAGCGGGCCGCCTGATGGCTTGGGCCGAGCCCTCGCCACTACCTGCGCCGCGCACGTTCCAGACGCGGTACCGTTCTCCTACTGAAGCTGGTCCCTGGCCGTCGGCATTGGAGAGGGGTGCTCCGACGACGGCCCCGCCGGCGAGGGGGGCACGCGTGGACAACGGGCACGGCACCGAGGACGCGGTCCTGGCGATCATCGATCACTGGTGGCGGACCGGACCCGCCAACCAGCCACCGCTGATGGCCGCGCAGATCACCCTGCGCATGCTCCCTCGGTTCCCCGTGACCTCCGACGCCAGCCTGCTGGTGCCCCGGGTGGTGGGCACCATCCGCGACCTCGCCCGGCGGGGGCGGATCCGCGCCGTCACCGACGGCTCGGCGGTGCTCAGCTACTCGCCGCCGCTGGTCACGCGCAACGGCGACGGCCGCCGCTGAGACCGCGCGGCGACCGCCCGCTGGGGCGCCCGCCGCCGGATGATAGGCACATGTCCGGCACCGTCGGGATCGACGTGGGCAGCGGCGGAGTGCGCGCCGTGATGCTCGACGACCGCCTCCAGGTGCTCGGCCGCGAGGAGCGGGCGCTGCCGCCCGGGAGCCGCACCGCCGGCGGCGGCCACCGCCTCGACGAGAGCGTCGTGGTCGAGGCCGCGCGGGCGGTGCTCGACGGCCTCTGCCGCCGGCTCGGCGAGCGCCCTGAGGCGGTGGCGGTCTGCGGCACCGCCGGCACCCTCTGCCTCCACGACGGCGCCGGCCTTCCCGCCGCCGCCGCGGTCGCCTACGACGACCACCGCCACGGCACCGGCCTGGAGCGGGTGAGTGCCTGGCACCGCCAGGTGCCCCGTGCGCACCGTGTCCTCGCCGTCGCCGACGCGGTGCTCGAGGCGCTCGGTGCCGAGCCCGGCGCCACCGACTGGACCAACGCGCTGCGCCTGGGCTGGGACCCGGTCACCCAGAGCTGGCCCGCCGGCGCCGCCCCGCTGCGCCGCGCCGGCCTGCTCCCCGAGGCGGTGCCGCCGGGCACCCCGGCGGGGCGGGTCACCGTGCCCGGCGCCGCCCGGGGCGCCTGGCTGGTGCGCGGCACCACCGACGGCTGCGCCCTCGAGCTCGCCGCCGGCGGGTTGGAGCCGGGGGACGGGGGCAGTCCCGCCGACGATCCGCGCTGGACGCTCTCGCTCGGCACCACCGTCACCTGGCGGTCGGTGGTGGCCGGCGACGCGCCCCAGCTGCGGCTGCCCGCGGGCGCCTACCTCCACCGCCTCCGGGCCGACGTCTGGCTGGTCTCGGCCGCCGGCAACAGCGGCGGCGGGGTGCTCCGCGCCCTGGAGCCCGGCGCCGACCTCGCCAGCCTCGACGCCCAGAGCCGGGTGCCCACCGGCCTCGCCGCCTACCCGCTGGCCCGGCCGGGCGAGCGCTTCCCGGTGGCCGACCCCCGCTTCCCCGGCTTCGGGCTCCCCGCCGCGGACGACCCCCGGCTCCACGCCGCCGTCCTCGAGGGCACCGCGCTGGTGGTGCGGCTGGGCGTCGACCGGCTCTGCGCCGGGGGCGCGGCGCCGCCGCGGCGGCTGCGGGTGTGCGGCGGCGGGGCGCGCAGCCCGCTGTGGATGCGGCTGCTCGCCTCGGCGGTGGGACGCCCGGTCACCGCGGTCCCCGACGCCGAGCCGGCGCTGGGCATGGCCCTGCTCGCCGCCGCGGCGGTCAGCGGCGCCGCCCCCGGTGCCCTCACCGCTGCCGGGGGCGCCGAGGCCGAGACCGAGCACCACCCCGACCCCGGGCTCGCCGATGCGCTCGAGGAGCCCTACGCCGCGCTGGTCGCCGGGGTGCTGCGCTGGGAGCGACGCGCCACCCCGCGCTGACCTACGGGGTCAGGTGCGGCGGTAGCTGACCCCCAGCAGGCC
>JAXDLS010000259.1:0-5467 GCA_034666485.1 Chloroflexota bacterium | reverse complement strand
CGCCCCAAAGACATCGCGCGGCGCTTCGCTTGCGCGATGCCGAGGGGCGCCCCCTCCACGCCGGCACTCGCCGGCGGCGCGCGCTTCGCGCTCGCTATTTGCTCCTCCACGCGCCGTGGTACCACTGAGGAACGCTTCGCGTTCCTCGAGACCGGTCCTCAGCCTCCGGGCGGGTAGCTCGCGGCGAGGAAGTCGTTCAGCAGCGCGCTGAACTCGGCGGGCTGCTCGAGGTTGGTCAGGTGCCCCGCCTGCTCGATGACCGCGAAGCGCGAGCCGGGGACCATCTCCGCCATGGCGCGCATCTCCTCGACCGGGTTGGCCGCGTCCTCGGCTCCGCAGACCACCAGGGTGGGCGCCCGCACGGCGGCGACCACGTCGGTGCTGTCGGGGCGGGCCGCCATCGCCTCCTGGCACGAGGCCACCCCCTCCGGGGTGCAGCGGCGGATCCGGCCGCGCACCGGGTCGGCGACGTGGGCCTCCTCCCGGCCGCGGGGGCTGAGCAGCTTCAGCAGCATGGTCTCGACGATCGGCTCCACCCCCTCGGCGCGCACCCGCGCGGCCATCGCCAGCCGGTCGGCGCGGGCGGGCTCGGCGTCGGCCGCCGCACGGGTGTCGGCGAGCACCAGCGCGCGCACCCGCTGCGGCGCCTGCCGGAGCATCGCCATCGCGGTGTAGCCGCCCATGGAGAGGCCGACCACCGCCACCTCGTCGATGCCGCGGGCGTCGAGCTCGTCGAGCACCGCCGCGGCGACGGCGTCGAGGGTGAGCCCCGGCGGTGGCGGCGGCGAGGCGCCGCAGCCGAAGGCGTCGGGGCGGAGGCAGCGCCAGCGATCGCTCAGCACCGCCACCTGGTGGTCCCACTGCGAGCCGTCGAGGGGAAAGGCGTGGAGCAGGAGCAGCGCCCGGCCCTCGCCCGTGTCGTGGAGGTGGGGCGTCCCGGTCAGGCGCTCGCGACCTGGTCGACGACCACCGGGAAGTCGACGTCGAGCGAGGCCCGCTCGATCCGGGTGCGCGCCATCCGCTCGACGTCGCGCAGTCGGAGGATCTCGCTGGGGGTGATCAGGGTGACCGCCACGCCCTTGCGTCCCGCCCGGCCGGTGCGGCCGACGCGGTGCAGGTAGTCCTCCGGGGTCAGCGGGACGTCGAAGTTGATGACGTGGGAGATGTCGTCGATGTCGAGGCCACGGGCGGCGATGTTGGTGGCGATCAGCGACCGGGTGTGCGCGTCCTTGAACTGCTGCATCGCCCGGTCGCGGTCCTTCTGGGAGAGGTCGCCGTGGAGCAGGCCCGGGTTGTACCCGCGCGAGCGCAGCTGGATCTCCAGCATGTCGGCGTTGCGCTTCGTCTCGGTGAAGATCAGCGCCATGGTGAGGTCGGGCTGGTCGAGGATGCGGCTGAGCGCGTCGACCTTGTCCGCCCAGCTGGTCTGCAGGTAGAGCTGCCGGATGTCGGAGGCGATCTCCGGGGTGTCGCTGACGGTGATGCGCTCGGGGTCGCGCATGTACTTGCTGCTGAGCCGCGCCACCCAGTCGGGCACGGTGGCGCTGAAGAGCAGCGTCTGCCGGTCGGTGGGGCACTGGCGGAGGATGCGCTCGACGTCGGGCGCGAACCCCATGTCGAGCATGCGGTCGGCCTCGTCGAGCACCGCGATGCGCACCCCGGCCAGCGAGATGGTGCGGCGGTTGCAGTGGTCGAGGAGACGGCCGGGGGTGGCCACCACCACCTGCGGGTGGGTGTGCAGCAGGTCGAGCTGGCGCTTGATCGCCTCGCCGCCGAAGATCGCGATCGAGCGGATGCCCCGGGGAGCGCCGAGCCGGGTGAGCTCGTCGTGCACCTGGACGCAGAGCTCGCGGGTCGGGCAGAGGACGAGCGCCTGCACCGCCGGGCCATTGGGGTCGCTGCGCTCGACGATGGGGACGCCGAACGCGACGGTCTTGCCGCTGCCGGTGTGGGCCTGGCCGATGACGTCGCGGCCCTCGCGCCCCGGTGGGATCGCCCGGGCCTGGATCGGCGTCGCGTCGGTGAACCCCATGGCGCGCACGGCCTCCATCACCGGCTCGCTGAGGCCCAGGGCATCAAAGCGGACACGAGGTTCGGGATCAGAGGTCGCGACCCTGTCCTCATCGAGGGGACGGGGTCTCGCGACGGGCGGCCTGTTGGGCCGCAGGCGAGAGCGTTGGCGCAAGACCTCACGAGAGTATCACAGGTGCCCGAACACGTGATCGGGGCCGCTCCTCGCTCGCGTATAAAGCGGTGATGGCCCCTGTCGTGCTCTGCACCCTGGCCCTGCCCGCCCCCGGTCCCGCGCTGCTCGCCGCCGCCGCCGAGGTGCGCGTGCTCGGCCGCAGCCCCGGTGCGGAGGAGCTGGGCGCCGAGCTCGCCGGTGGCGTGGACGTGCTCTGCGCCCAGCTCCGCGACCCCGTCACCCCCGCCGTCCTCGACGCCGGCCTGCCCCGCCTGCGCGCGGTCAGCCTCTTCAGCGTGGGCTTCGACAACGTCGACATCGCCGCCGCCAGCGAGCGCCGGGTGGTGGTCGGGCACACCCCGGGGGTGCTCACCGACGCCACCGCCGACTGCGCCCTCGGCCTCATCCTCGCCGCCGCCCGGCGGCTGTGCGAGGGTGACGCGGTGACCCGCAGCGGCGGCTTTCGCGGTGTCGAGCCCGAGTTCATGCTCGGCCTCGACCTCCACGACGCGCTGCTGGGGATCGTCGGATTCGGCCGCATCGGCCAGGGGCTGGCGCGGCGGGCGCTGGCCTGCGGGATGCGCGTCGCCCACACCGAGCACCGCGGCGCCGCCCCGCCCGGCGACCTGGCCGGCCGGGTGACCGCCATGCCGCTCGACCGGCTCCTCGCCGAGGCCGACGTGGTCTCGCTCCACGTTCCTCTCTCCGCCGCGACCCACCATCTCGTCGACGAGGCGGCGCTGCGGCGCATGAAGCCGACGGCGGTGCTGGTGAACACCGCCCGGGGCGCGGTCGTCGACGAGGCGGCGCTGGTGCGGGCGCTGCGCGAGGGCTGGATCGCCGCCGCCGGCCTCGACGTCTACGAGCACGAGCCCCGGCTCACCCCGGGGCTCACCGAGTGCCGCAACGCGGTGCTCGCCCCCCACCTCGGCAGCGCCACGGTGCGCACCCGCTCGACCATGGCGGAGATGTGCGCCGCCAACGCCGTCGCCGCGCTCGAGGGCCGGCTTCCGCCCCACTGCGTGAACCCCGACGCCTGGGCGGACGCGGCGCCGCCGCCGCTGTGACCCCGCCGCACATCGCCGCCCCCGGCGCTCCCCGCCCGTCGCACCGCCCCCTGCTGGTCGCCCTCGACCTCGACGGCACCTGCCTCGACGAGCGGCAGCGGCTCGCCCCGCGCACCCGTGCCGCGGTCCGCGCCGCCGTCGCCGGCGGCACCACCGTGGTCGTGGCCACCGGGAGGATGTACCGGTCGGCGCTGCCCTGGGCGCGCGAGCTGGGGGTCACCGCCCCGCTGCTCTGCTACCAGGGCGCACTGGTGCGCGAGCTGCCCGACGGCGACGGCGCCGAGGCCGGACCGGTGGTCTTCGAGGACCCGGTGGACCCGCCCGCCGCAGAGCGCGCCCTGAGCATCGCCCGCGCCGGGGGCTGGCACTACCAGGCGTACCAGGACGACCTGCTGCTCTGCGAGGAGGACCGGCCCGAGGCCCACCTCTACTCGCGCATCGCCCAGGTGGAGATCCACCTCGTCGACGACCTGGTGCCGGTGCTCCGCCGCGGCAGCACCAAGGTGGTCTGCGTGGTCGAGGACCCCGACGGCGCCGCCCGCTGCGAGGCGGCGATGCGCGAGGGCCTCGCCGGCCAGGCGCTGGTCACCCGGTCACTGCCCCAGTTCGTCGAGATCACCAACCCGCTGGCCTCGAAGGGCCGGGCGCTGCGCCGCCTCTGCGAGCGGCTGGGCATCGGCCTCGACCGCGTGGTGGCGGTGGGAGACGCCCCGAACGACTCCGACATGCTCACCGTGGCCGGCTTCGCCGTCGCCGTCCAGGGCGCGCCGGAGCGGCTCCTGGTCCACGCCGACGCGGTCTGCGCGCCCGCCGCCGAGGCCGGCGTGGCCGAGGTGATGGTCGCCCTGGGGCTGGCCGGCCGGTGAGCGCCGGCAGGGCGGGCGAACGCGGGCTCCCCGGTACAATCCCGCACCTCATGCCAACCCGCAGCGAACGCGATTCGATGGGCGAGTTCGAGGTGCCCGTCGACGCCTACTACGGCGCCAACACGATGCGGGCGGTGGTCAACTTCCCGATCAGCGACCTGCGGCTGCCGCGCGGCTTCATCCGTGCCCTGGGGCTGATCAAGCAGGCGGCGGCGCAGACCAACGCCGAGCTGGGGCTGCTCGAGCCGCGGCTCGCCGAGGCGGTGGTGCGCGCCGCCCAGGACGTCATCGACGGCAGCCTCGACGACGGCTTCGTGGTCGACGTGTTCCAGACGGGCAGCGGCACCTCGACCAACATGAACGCCAACGAGGTGATCAGCAACCGCGCCATCGAGCTGCTCGGCGGCGAGAAGGGGTCGCGCACCCCGGTGCACCCCAACGACCACGTCAACCTCGGGCAGTCGAGCAACGACGTCATCCCCAGCGCCATCCACGTCGCCGCGGCGGTCGACATCCACGACCGGCTGATCCCCGCGCTGGAGCGCCTGGAGAGCTCGCTGCTGCAGAAGAGCGAGCAGCTGTGGGGGGTGATCAAGACCGGGCGCACCCACCTCCAGGACGCCACCCCCATCCGGCTCGGCCAGGAGTTCCTGGGCTGGGCGGGGCAGATCGAGCGGGGACGCCGCCGCGCCGAGACCGCCCTCGGGGAGCTCACCGAGCTGGCCCTCGGCGGCACCGCGGTGGGCACCGGCGTGAACACCCATCCCCTGTTCGCCGGGCGGGTCATCGAGCGCGTCGGCGAGGCCACCGGGATGGGCTTCCGGGAGACCGGCAACCACTTCCAGGCGCAGTCGCGGCTCGACGGGGTGGTCGCCGCCAGCGGCGCGCTGAGGACCATCGCGGTGTCGCTGTACACCATCGCCGGCGACCTGCGGCTGCTCGGCTGCGGGCCACGCGCGGGCATCGCCGAGATCGCCCTGCCGGCGGTGCAGCCGGGCTCGTCGATCATGCCCGGCAAGGTGAACCCGGTGATCTGCGAGTCGGTGACCATGGTGGCCGCCCAGGTGGTCGGCAACGACGCCACGATCGCCTTCGCCGGCGCCGCGGGGTCGCTGCTCGAGCTCAACGTGATGATGCCGGTGGCCGCCTACAACCTGCTCCAGTCGATCGACATCCTCTCGACCAGCGCGGTCAACATCGCCGAGCAGGCGGTGGACGGCGTCGAGGCCACCGACAACGGGCCCCGCCTGGTCGAGCAGGGGCTGATGACCTGCACCGCGCTGGTGCCACGGATCGGCTACGACGCCGTCGGCGCGATCGCCAAGGAGGCGTTCCGCAGCGGCCGCACC
>JAXDLS010000258.1:0-14311 GCA_034666485.1 Chloroflexota bacterium | reverse complement strand
GACATGGTCATCACCTATCACGCGCGCCAGGTGGCGCGGTGGCTCGCGGAGGATCGAGGATGAGTGCCGGGACCCCGACGCCGCGCTCGCGGACGGCGCTCGCGGTGGCCGTCCTGGCGGCGGTCGTGGCCGGCCTGGTGGTGGTCGGCGTGATCGTCAACCGGGTGGCGGGGAAGGACTCGGGCCCCGGCGTCGCCGGCGCCTCGCCGTCGCCGACCGCGCAGATCAGCGCCACGCCGTCGCCAGCGGCGACGCCCACCCCGGCGGCCGCGACCATCGCCTACGCCGACTGCTCGACGGCGAGCTTCGGGCCGCCGCTGGCGCCGCTGAACCCGCCCGCCGACCTCCACAGGTACGCCGCCGCCCCGGCCATGCAGGTCGCCGCCGGCAAGCTCTACCAGGCGACCATCACCACCTCGCGCGGGAGGATCGTGCTCTGCCTCCAGCCCGCCCTCGCGCCGGTCACCGTGAACAACCTCGTCGCCCTCGCCCGCAACCATTTCTACGACGGGCTCACCTTCCACCGGGTGGAGCCGAACTTCGTGATCCAGGGCGGCGACCCCAAGGGTGACGGCAGCGGGGGCCCCGGCTACTCGTTCGCCGACGAGCCGGTGCACAACGCCTACGTGGACGGCGCGGTGGCCATGGCCAACTCCGGCCCCAACACCAATGGCTCGCAGTTCTTCATCTGCACCGGCGCCCAGTGCGCGTCGCTGCAGCCCCAGTACAACCTGTTCGGCAAGGTGGAGAGCGGGCTGGACATCGCCAAGCTGACCCAGAAGGGCGACGTCATGTCCATCAGCGTCGCCGAGCAGAGGTGAGGTGAGCGGTCCGCGCTCGGCGGAGGTGATGCGCCGGGCGCGGGCGCTGATGCCGGGCGGGGTGAGCAGCCCGGTGCGCGCCTTCGCCACGGTCGGCGGCGAGCCCCCGGTGTTCGCCTCGGGGAGCGGCTGCCGGCTGGTCGACGTGGACGGCCGCGAGTACGTCGACTTCGTGCTCGCCTACGGACCGCTCATCCTCGGCCACGACCACCCCGCGATCCGCGACGCCATCGCCGGGCGGCTGCCGCTGGGCACCGCCTACGGTGGGCCCACCGCCCTGGAGGTGGAACTCGCCGGGCGGGTGGCGGCCGCGGTGCCGTCGATCGAGATGGTCCGCTTCGTCAACTCCGGCACCGAGGCGACGATGTCGGCGCTGCGCCTGGCCCGGGCGGCCACCGGCCGCGACCGGGTGGTGAAGTGCGCCGGTGGCTATCACGGGCACGCCGACCTGCTCCTCGTCGAGGCGGGCTCGGGGGTGGCCACCCTGGGGATCCCGGGGTCGCCCGGGGTGCCGGCGGCGGCGGTGCGCGACACCCTCACCGTGCCCTTCAACGACGCGGGGGCGGTCGAGGCGCTCTTCGCCGCGCAGGGCGAGCGCATCGCCGCCGTGATCGTCGAGCCGGTGGCGGGCAACATGGGCTGCGTGCCGCCGCGGCCGGGCTACCTCGAGGCGCTGCGGGCGATCACCGAGCGCCACGGCGCCCTGCTCGTCTTCGACGAGGTGATGACCGGCTTCCGGGTCGCCTACGGGGGCGCCCAGGCGCTCTTCGGGGTGACCCCCGACCTGACCTGCCTCGGCAAGGTGATCGGCGGCGGCCTGCCGGTGGGCGCCTACGGCGGTGCGGCGGCGCTGATGTCCCGGGTCGCACCGGTGGGCCCCGTCTACCAGGCGGGGACGCTGAGCGGGAACCCGCTGGCGATGGCGGCGGGCTGCGCCGCCCTCGACGCGCTCCGCGACGGCGCCGCCTACGAGCGTCTCGAGGCCCTCGGCGCCCGCCTGGCCACCGGGCTCTCCGCCGCGGCCGAGGCGAGCGGCACCCGGTGCGCCGTCAACCGGGTGGGCAGCATGCTCACCCCCTTCCTCGGGGTCACCGAGGTGACCGACTACGCCACCGCCCGGGGCGCCGACCCCGCGTCCTTCCGCCGCCTCCACGCCGCCTGGCTGGCGGCGGGGGTGTTCTGGCCACCCTCCCAGTTCGAGGCGGGGTTCCTCAGCACCGCCCACGGCGAGGCCGAGGTCGACCGCGCCGTCGAGGTCTTCGCCGCGGCCCTCACCGCCGATCCCTCCGGTGCTCGCTGAGCCGCGGATGACCCGGCGCCGGGTCTCGTTCCTCTCTCGGAGAGCGTCGAAGGGCCCGGTGAAAGCCCGGTGGTAGACTGCGTCCGATCCCGACACTCGACTCGCGACGCGGTGGGTCGCGGGGCGCGGAGGCCCTCGAATGCCCTTCATCAACCCGGGCCACTTCTGGCTGATCCTGCTCCTGCTCGTGGTCGTCCTCATCATCTGGGGCCCGGGCAAGCTGCCCGACGTCGGTGCGGGGATGGGCCGTGCAATCCGGGAGTTCAAGAAGGCCACCAACGAGGTGAAGGACTCCGTGGTGAACGCGACGGCCACCCACAGCGAGCCGGGCACGCACGGCGAGCCGGGCTCGCACGGAGGCACCGGCACGGCGCCGAAGCCCGAGGTCAGCGAGGAGCCCAGGACCCCGGTCTGACGGGATCGGTCCTCAGCGCACCGCCGGTGCACCCCGGTTCCCCGGGGAGACGGCGGGCGCGGTGCTCGATACGGGTCTGCGGCGTTGTCGCACGCCCCCCGCAGGATGAGAACGGGCAGTGCAGGACGTCGTGAACGACGAGCGGCGGATGACCATCATCGAGCACCTCGAGGAGCTCCGGAGGGTGCTGATGATCTCCGTCGGCGCCTGGGTGGTGGGCACCGTCGGCGCGTTCTTCTTCCACGACCGGCTGCTCACGCTGCTGGAGAAGCCGCTCACCGACGTGCTCGGCAGGGGGCGGCACATCGTCACCGTGCCGATCGTCACCACCCCCACCGAGCCGCTCACCATCCCCCTCAAGGTGTCGGCGATCGCCGGCTTCGTCGTCGCCCTGCCGATCATCCTCTGGCAGGTGTGGACCTTCGTCGCGCCGGGGCTGCGCCAGTCGGAGCGGAAGTTCGCCTGGCCCTTCGTGGTCTCCGCGGTGCTGCTCTTCGCGATGGGCGCCTGCTTCGCGTACTTCGTGATGCCGGTGGGGCTCAACTTCCTGGCCGGGTTCCTCGGAACCAACGCGGAGTTCCTCCCCGACCTCAACGCCTACCTCTCCTTCTTCACCCTGCTCATCGTCATCTTCGGGGTGACCTTCGAGCTGCCCATCGCCATCCTCCTGCTGGGCCTGCTCGGGATCGTCTCCTCACGCTGGCTGCGCACCCGGCGCAAGGGCATCTGGGTGGGGATCGTCTTCGTGGCCCTGGTGGTGACCCCGGGCGCCGATCCCTTCACCCCGACCGCGCTCTTCCTGCCCCTGATCGCCCTCTTCGAGGTCAGCATCCTGCTCCTCGACAAGGTGTTCAAGCGGTAGCCGTGCCCGCCCCTCAGGAGGACCGGAAGGAGCGCGGCGAGGCGCTGTGGCGGGAACCACCCCCCGAGCCGCCGGGCCGGGCGCGGCCCCCCGACGAGCCCGCCGTGGAGTGGCCGCCGGCGGAGCCTCCACCGCTGACGGGACGCTGCACCGGGGGGCTGCCCGCCGGGGTGCCGGCGCCGGTCTGGCAGCTCCAGGGGAAGGGCTGGCAGGCGGAGGCCTCCTCCGACTCGGGATATGCGCAGTGCGAGCTGGGGGTGCCGGTGAGGTGGTCGTCGGCGTCGCCGTCGCCGTCGCACTGTGCGTTGTGGGCGCTGCCCGGCGCGGCCAGGCCGAAGTCGTGGAAGACGATCGGGTCGGAGGGGGTTCCGGAGTAGCTGCCCGTCGACGGCCAGGTCGCGGTGGTCCCGTCCGGGTAGACCGCCGTGACGATCGCGCTCAGCCCTCCGCCCGAGCCCACGGTGAGAGTCGCCTGCTCGGAGCGGCAGGCGCTGCCGCCCTCGCACGGCGCGTAGCCCTCGGGGTTGGTCGCGTTGCCGGGCGGGGTGACCGTCTGGCGGATGGCGTAGGTGCCGGGGCCGGGCGCGGCGAAGCTGGCGCACCCGCGGCTGGTGCCGGTGCAGCTGCCCTGCTGGAGCGGGCAGCTCACCGACGGTCCCACCGTCCCCGCACCGGTGGAGGGATCGCTGACGGAGATCGACACGCCGCCGCCGCTCACCGTGTAGGCGGCGCCGCCCAGCGCCTGCTTGCAGGAGTCCATGGTCTGGATCCAGACCTGGCCGCCGCCCCCACCCGGTCCGTGGGAGCTCGCCGCCGCGGCGCCCGTCCCGGCGGCGAAGACGCTGCCGCAGGCGGCGACCAGCAGCGAGACCGAGGCGGCAGCGTGTCGCAGGCGCATCGAGCGCATTGTCATCCTCCCTTCCATGGCGGCGGCCTGCCCGGGCAGCCGTCTCCCGCGCATCTACAACGCAGCGGGAGCCCGGACCTTGCGCGGCGGCTGTGAGGAGCCGCCCGTGCCGCTCGGGGCGGGCATGGCGGGCGCCACCGTGATGGTGCCGGTCATCTGCGGATGGTAGCGGCAGTGGAAGGCGATCGGCCCCGACTCCGGGCTGGTGAAGGGCACGGTGTTGAGCTCGCCGGCGTCGGCGTCGGCGCTGGCGTGCACCGAGTCCGCGGTGAAGGAGTGCTCCACCTCGCCGGCGTTGACCAGGGTCACGGTGACCAGCGATCCCGCCGGCACCACCGTGGTGGCGGGATCGAAGCGGAGGTCGCGGGCGGTGATGTGGAGCTGCTCACCGCCGGGGTTGGCGCCCGCGGTGGTCCCGCAGCCGGCGGCGAGGCCGAGGCCGAGGCCGAGCACCGCGGCGGCGGGGACGTGGCCGGTCACACCACCAGCACCTCGACTCGGTCGCCGGTCACCCGCGACCGCAGCCGGGGGAGGGGGGTGGTGAGGTATTCGCGGTCGACCGGGGCGCCCTGGAGGTCGAAGGAGGCACCGTGGCAGGGGCAGAGGAGGCTCTCGGCCCGGGCCTCGAGGAGGCATCCCCTGTGGGTGCAGACCGCCGAGAGCGCGTGCACGCTGCCGTCGGGGCGGGGCACCAGCACTCCCTCCACCGCGCCCGCCCGGAAGCGCCGGGGGCGGCCGTCGGCGAGGTCGGCGAGCATGGCGACCGGCTGCCACGCGCCGGCGGCGGGCACCAGCTCCTCCTGGGCGCGGTCCTGGTCGGCGTGGCGCACGCCGAGGTCGACGGCAACCCCCGCGGCGGTGGCGGCGGCGATCCCGCCCCCGATCAGGAAGCCGCGGCGGCTCGGCTCACGGCGGGGACCGGGGCCGGCCTCGAGCCGCTCCCGCAGCCGGTCCTCGAGCCCCGACACGAACTCCGCCGAGGGCAGGTCGGTGGCGGTGCGGGCGCCGCGCAGCGAGGTGGCCACCTCGAGCAGCCTGGCCTCCTCGGCGCCGGCCTCGAAGCGCGGCGGGCGCCGGTCGCGGAGCAGCGCCTCGACGAAGCGGCGGACGCGTCTGCGGCGGCTCATGACCGCTCGTCCGGCAGGTCGGCGGCGCGGCGGAGCGCCCGCCACTGCAGGACCTTCGCATTGGCGACGCTGACCTGCATCTCACGGGCGGTCTCGCGCACCGAGAGCCCGCGCAGGAAGCGCAGCTCCAGCACCCGGCGGTAGTGGTCCGGGAGGCGGGCCAGCAGGGAGGCGACCCGGCGGCGGTTCGACGCCCCCTCGTCGCCGCCGGCGGGGGGCGGGGACGGCACCAGATCCTCGGCGTACTCGGCCATCTCCATCCCGTAGTGCGTGGCCCAGTGCTCGGCGAGCAGGCTGCGGGCGGTGGCCCGCAGGTAGGCGCGCGCCTCGCCCTCCGAGGCGGTGGGGCGCAGCCGGGGGAGGGCCTTCAGGAACACGCCGGCGGTGAGGTCCTCGGCGTCGGAGCGGTTCCCGCAGCGGGCGAAGACGAAGCGGTACACGGGCACGACGTGGGCGCGGTAGAGCGCCTCCCACCCGGAGGTGCCCTCCTCACCGACCACACGAAGCCCCGATGTCGGAGTGCCTGGCTCCATCGACATCCGGTCTCCTTCGCCACGGGACGTGTCGGACTCTCCTACTCCCGGGGGTTACGCGTACCCCGGCGTCGCCCGCAGCACCCCCGACTCGGCGAGGCGAGCGAGCGCGCGGGCGCGGTGGGAGACGGTGTCCTTCTCCCCGGCGGCGGCCTCGCCGAAGGTGCGGCCCAGGTCGGTGGAGAGGAAGCAGGGGTCGTAGCCGAAACCGCCCGTCCCCCGCGGCGCGACCAGCACGCCGTCGCAGGAGCCGCGGGCGACGATCACCTCGGCGTCGGGCCGGGCGAGGGCGAGCACGGCGACGTAGCGCACCCGGCGGTCGTCGGGGCAGAGGCGCGCCACCTCGGCGAGCAGGCCGCGGAGCCGGTCGGCGTCGCTCGCCTCCTCGCCGAGCCAGCGGCTCGACCGCGGCCCCGGCCAGCCCCGCAGCGCCTCCACCTCGATGCCGCTGTCGTCGCCGAGGGCGCACAGGCCGGTGGCCCGGGAGACCTCGACCGCCTTGGCGCGAGCGTTGTCCTCGTAGCCGGGGCCGGGCTCGTCGACGTCCCCGGCGAAGCCGGTCTCGTCGAGGCTGAGCAGCCTCCAGGGATGGTCGCGGAAGAGCCGCTGGAACTCCACCAGCTTGCCCGGGTTGCGGGTGGCCACCACCAGCGGCGCCCGGGGACTCACCGGCTGCACCGTCATCAGCCCCGGCCCCGGGCCACCGCCTCGCGCTGGACGGCGAAGAGCTCGTAGAGGCCGACCCGGGCGAGCCCCAGCAGCGCGTCCATCTGGTCGCGGTCGAAGGGCTCGCGCTCGCCGGTGCCCTGGAGCTCGACGTAGCGCCCGTCGTCGGTGCCGACGCAGTTCATGTCGGTGTCGGCGGCCGAGTCCTCGAGGTAGTCGAGGTCGAGCCGGGGGGAGCCGCCGACGATGCCCACGCTGACCGCGGCCACCTGGTGGCGGAGCGGGTCGGTGACGAGCAGCCCGGCCTCGCCGAGGCGTCCGACGGCGAGGGCCAGCGCCACCCAGGCGCCGGTGATCGACGCGGTGCGGGTGCCACCGTCGGCGACGAGCACGTCGCAGTCGAGGATCAGGGTGCGCTCGCCGAGCGCGCGGAAGTCGACGGCCATGCGCAGGGCGCGGCCGATGAGCCGCTGGATCTCCTGCACCCGCCCGTCGATGCGCCCCTTCCGGGAGTCGCGGTCGCTGCGGGTGAGCGTGGCCCGGGGGAGCATGGCGTACTCGGCGGTCACCCAGCCCAGCCCGCTGCCCTTGCGGTACGGCGGCACCCGCTCCTCGATGCTGGCGGCGCAGAGCACCCTCGTCTCCCCGACGGTGATGAGCGCGCTGCCCTCGGCGTAGGGAACGGCGCCGACCTCGATGGTGGTGGGACGCAGCTGGTCGGGACGCCGGCCGTCGGGACGCACAGGCTTCTACCTCAGGACGGATGGGGCCGCCGCAGCGGGGAGTGTAGTGATGCGTGCTCCCGGCCCGGGCTGCTGGCACAATGCGGGAACGTGCCCATCTGCCTCTGCGGAGAGCGGCTGCTCCCCGACCATCGTTTCTGTGCCGCCTGCGGGCGGGCGCAGCCGGTCGAGCGCGCCGGGCTGGAGCTGCCGGGCTGGCCGTCGGCCCAGGAGCGCGCCGCCTGGGGCCTCTCTCCGCCGGCGGTACGGCGGCGGCGCCAGCGCTCCCCGGCCGCCACCATCGCCGCCACCGCCCTGGCACTCGCCACCGTCCTCGGCATCGCCTTCACCATCGGCTACCGCGCCGCCAGCCTGGCTCCCCAGGTGGTGGCGCGCTTCATCCCGGGCCCCTTCGCCACCCCGGTGTCCTCGCTGGTGGCGCAGCCGCTCTCGGCGGTGGCCGACCGGGCGATCAGCCGGGTGGTCACCGTCGAGGTGGTGACCGGCACCGGGGAGGAGTTCGGCACCGGCTGGATCCTCGACAGCCGCGGGGACGTGGTCACCAACAACCACGTGATCGAGGGGGGCTCGACGATCCGCCTGCTCGACAGCAGCAAGCAGGTGCACGCCGGCACCGTGATCGGCTTCGACAAGGCGCAGGACATCGCCGTGATCCGCTCCGCCGACCGGCTGCCCGGCGAGCCGCTGCCGCTGGCCACCGAGGGCGACGCCCCCCACCCCGAGCAGGTGGTGGTGCTGGCGTCGACCAAGGCGACCAACCACCACGATCGCACCGTGGAGACGCTGGCCCTGCTCCATCAGTCCATCCCCGTGCAGGGCGACGGCCAGCCGGGGACGCCGGGGGCGGGCGGCACCACCTACGAGGACATGATGGTGCTCCACGGCGAGCAGATCTACCGGGGCAACAGCGGCGGCCCGGTGCTCGACGCCTACGGGCGGGTGGTCGGCATCATCACCCTCGCCAGCCAGTCGACCCCGCAGGCGTTCGCCATCCCGATCTCCCGGGTGGCGGGGCAGCTCCACGCCTACGCGACGCGCAGCACCCCCGCCTCATAGGGGGAGGGCGGCGCGCCAGCGCCCGCAACTGGAACAATGCGCCGGGTTTGGGACGCTGGGGCCAGGGCGATAGTCTGGGTACAGCCGCCGCCCCGCGCCCGCCGCGCACCACCCGGGAGCCCCGTGGACGACCGCACCTTCGACATCGCCGTGATCGGCGCCGGCCCCGCCGGGCTGGCCGCGGCCCTCTATGCGGGCCGGAGCCTGGTCCGCACCGTGGTCATCGAGGGCAAGGCGCCTGGCGGCCAGCTGCTGAACACCGAGCTCATCGAGGACTACCCGGGCTTCGTCAGCATCCTCGGCCACGAGCTCGCCGCCCAGATGACCGAGCAGGCGACCCGGTTCGGCGCCGAGATGGTCTACTCGCCGGTCGAGCGGATCCGCGTCGAGGACGACGGCACCAAGGTGGTCGAGACCCACGACGGCGAGTACCGCGCCGCCGCGGTGATCGTCACCTCCGGCGGCAACCCCCGCAAGCTCGAGGTCCCGGGCGAGGAGGAGTACGCCGGCCGCGGCGTCTCCTACTGCGCGGTCTGCGACGGCGCCTTCTTCAAGGGCGAGCACCTCGCCGTCATCGGCGGGGGCGACGCCGCCGTCGAGGAGGCGATGTTCCTCACCCGCTACGCCAGCCGGGTGACCCTCATCCACCGCCGCGACCAGTTCCGCGCCTCGCCGATCCTGGTGGAGGAGGCCAGGGAGGAACCCAAGCTCGACATGCTCCTCAACACCGTGGTGGAGAGCATCGAGGGCACACCGCTGAACACCGGCGACCACTCCGGCAAGGTGACCCACCTCCATCTCCACGGCGTCGACACCGGCGAGAAGGGCACCCTGGACGTCGGCGGCGTCTTCATCTTCGTCGGCTTCCTGCCCAACACCGGCCTGGTCGACCGCCACGTCGAGCACGACTCCGGCGGCTACTACCTGACCGACCCCTATTCGATGATGACCAGCGTCCCCGGCATCTTCGCCGCCGGCGACGTGCGCGCCCAGCTGACCCGGCAGATCACCACCGCGGTCGGCGACGCCACCACCGCCGCGCTCGCCGCCACCAAGTGGGTGGAGGAGCGGGCCAAGGGCAACCCCGACCCCTTCGGCACCTTCATGAGCGCCTCCCGGGAGGGTGGCTGGGTCGGATGAGCAGCATCGTCACCCGCGGCGGGGACGGCGGCGAGACCAGCCTGCTCTACGGCGGGCGGGTGCCCAAGGACGACCTCCACACCGAGGCCTACGGCGCCCTCGACGAGGCCATCTCGGCGCTTGGGCTTGCCCGCGCCACCGAGACCCACCCAGCGCGGGCCGGGCGGCTGCTGGCCCTTCAGCGGCAGCTCTTCACCGTCGGCGCCGAGCTCGCCACCGGCAAGGGCTCGCGCCACCTGCTCGAGCGGCACTTCCCCACCGTCGACGCCGCCATGGTCGACGAGCTGGAGGCCGAGACCCACGCCCTGGAGGAGCGGGTGCCGCTGCCCCGGGCGTTCGTCATCCCCGGCGGCACCCCGGCGGCGGCGGCGGTGGACATGGCGCGCACCATGATGCGCCGAGCCGAGCGCCGGGCGGTGGCGCTGCACCGCGCCGGCGAGCTCGAGAACGCCGAGGTGCTCCGCTACCTCAACCGCTGCTCGGACCTGCTCTTCATGCTCGCCCGCGAGGCGGAGCAGGGGGCCACCACCCAGAAGTGACGGGTATTCATGCTCTGCCCGGCCGCGCCACCGCCGAGGCCACCGCGGCGCACGCCGCGGCCCGCCCGGCCGCGCCCGGCCACTGGCGCGAGGCGGGCGGCCTCACCCTCTCCTCGGTCGGCCTCGGCACCTACCTGGGCGCCGACGACGACGCCACCGACGCGGGCTACGCGGCGGCGATGACGCGGGCGCTGGAGCTCGGCTGCAACGTGGTCGACACCGCGGTCAACTACCGCTACCAGCGCAGCGAGCGGATCGTCGGGGCCACCCTCGCCACGCTGGTCGAGGCCGGCGGTGTCGAGCGCGGCGCGGTGGTGCTGGCGACGAAGGGGGGCTTCCTGAGCGGAGACAGCGGCCACCCCGGGGGGATGCGGGCCTGGGTCGCCGACACGCTGCTCGACCCCGGGGTGATCGCCGCCGAGGACATCGTCGCCGGCTGCCACTGCATGACCCCGGCGTACCTGCGCCACCAGCTCGCCACCAGCCGGCGCAACCTCGGCGTCGAGTGCATCGACATCCACTACCTCCACAACCCCGAGACCCAGCTCGGCGAGGTGTCCCACCCGGACTTCCTCCGCCGCGTCCGCGATGCCTTCGCCACCCTCGAGGCCGCCGTCGACGCCGGCGAGGTGGGCATCTACGGGGTGGCCACGTGGGATGGCCTGCGCGCCGGCCCGGACGCGCCCGGGCACCTCTCCCTGGCGGAGCTGGTGGGCTGTGCGGTCGAGGTGGCCGGCGACCGTCACCACTTCCGGGCCCTGCAGCTGCCCCTCAACCTGGCCATGCCCGAGGCCGCGGTGAAGCCCACCCAGGCGACCGCCGCCGGGGCCGCCGTCCCGCTGCTCGCCGCCGCCGCCGAGCACGGCATGACGGTGATGGCGAGCGCGTCGCTGCTCCAGTCCCGGGTGATCGGCCGCCTGCCCGCGGCGCTGCGCGAGCGGCTCGGAGGCCCCACCGACGCGCAGAGCGCGCTGCAGTTCACCCGCTCGGCGCCGGGGCTGACCACCGCCCTGGTGGGGATGAGCCGGGTCGAGCACGTCGAGGAGAACCTCGCCCTGGCGGCGCGGCCGCCGCTGAGCCCCGACGCCTTCGCCGCGACCTTCGGCTGAGCCGTGGAGGGACGGCGCCGGCTCAGGTGAGCAGCCGCTGCGCCTGCAGCGCGAGCCACAGCCGGTGGCGCACGGCGGGGTCGTCGAGGTCGCTGGCGAGCCGGGTGGCGATGCGCTCGAGGCGGTAGACCACGGTGTGCCGGTGGATGCCGAGTCGGTCGGCGGCGTCGCCGAGGCTGCGCGACTCCAGCACGGCCTCGAGGGTGCGGAGCTGCTCGGCGCTGCGGGCGCTGCCGTCGACCATGCCGCCGAGGAGGCGCTCGACGTGGGCCCGCAGCGCGTCGGGGTCAGCGTCGAGGGCGGCGAAGACCCCCAGCTCGACATCCTCGTGCACCAGCTCGCCGGGACGCAGCCGGCGGCCCACGTCCAGGGCGCGGTGGGCGCGGCGCGCGGCCGCGGCGATCTCCTCGAGCGAGGCGGCCACCGGTCCCACCCCGATCACCAGGGCCCCGCCGGGCTTCGGCGCCATCGCCCGCATGCCGTCGCGGAGGAGGCGCTCGACGCCGGCCTCCCCGTCCACCAGGGCGGTCCACACCCCGCGGTCGCCGGCCACCAGCTGCACGCGGGAGGAGCGCCAGGCGGCGCCGAGCAGGCGGTCGGCGTCGACGCCGGGGGCGACCGCGCAGGCGAGCAGCCGGTAGGGCGGCCGCAGCTCCAGATCGCAGGCGGCCGCGAGACGGCGCAGCTCGGTCGAGGCGTCGCCGGCGAGGAGCCGGCCGAGGACCCGGTCGCGCTCGCGGTCGCGCTGCCGCACCAGCCGCTCGCGGGTCTCGAGGTAGGCGCTGCCCACCGCCCCGCTGATCTCGTCCAGGTACTCCAGCACCTGCTCGCTCAGCGCCACCACCGTCTCGGGGGGCAGCCCACCCATGCGGGTGGCGGCGTCGACCACCTCGCGCCAGACCACCTTGGCGGCGAGCCGGTAGCCGCGCAGCAGCACCTCCAGGGGCACCCCGAGCTCGGCCTGCTGGGCGCCGGCGAGGCCCAGGGTGGCGAGCTCCGCGGGGTGGGGCCGGCGGCCGTCGTGGAGCTGGCGGAGCAGGGCGTGCAGGCCGTCCCGGCAGGCGGCGACGATGGCCCGCAGGTAGCGCATCCTGCCGAACTCGGGGGGCAGCTCCAGCTCCTCGCTGAGGCGGCGGGCGAGGCGGCGGGCGATCTCGTCCGAGCCGGCGAGCAGGGTGGCGCTGACCTCGTCCGGCAGCCGGGGCGCCTCGGTCGTCGTCATCGTCTCCTCCGGGCGCTGACGCGCCCAACATGGGGGGCCTTCCCCAGGCCATCTTATGGTCACGGTGGCCAAATTTTCAGCCGGGAGCGGTGGAGCGGGGCCGATGACTAGGCCGGGCTGTAGGAGAGACAATTACTGACAATGTTGTATGGAGAGCTCTTCGACCGCCTCGAGCGGGCCCGGTGGCAGCTGCGCACCGATATCCCGTTCCACGAGATCGATCGCTCCAAGGTGAGCGACCAGTGGATCCACGACCTGCGCCAGGTCTGCCTCACCGAGCTGAGCGCGCTGTACGCCACCGAGATGTTCCTCCGCGACTTCTACGCGGACATCGACTTCTGCAGCTTCGTCTCCATCTGGTTCTACGAGGAGATGAAGCACTACCTCACCCTTCGCCGCTACCTCGAGCACTTCGGCCAGGAGTTCGACGACGAGGGCGAGCTGCCGCGGCTGCGCCTCACCTTCGCCGAGGGGCCGGCGATCGAGACCCTCACGATGCACTTCTGCGGTGAGCAGCGCCTCGCCCACTGGTACAGCGCCTTCAGCCGGGAGGCTCCCGAGCCGGTGCTGGGGCTGATCTTCAAGACCCTCGCCGCCGACGAGCTGCGCCACGCCGCCTGCTACGCCAGCTACCTGCGCAAGGCGGTCAAGAACCGGCCCGAGTGCCTGCCCGACATCCTGCGCATGACCCTGTGGATGCTCCGCAGCACCAACGACGCTCCCAAGCACCCCACCGCCATCACCGTGCCGTCGGTGGTCTCCAAGCTCGAGGACCCGGAGTACGTGCAGCGGATGCTCAACCTGTACCTCCCGGGCCGTGACCACGAGGCGCCGGTGCAGCGCCGGGTGCTGGCGGTGATGTCGGAGCTCGCCGGCGAGCGCATCGAGAAGGTCCGCGACCTGCTGCCGCTGATCCGCAGCACCATGGTGGCCTGAGGCGCCGGGGAGCGAGGGCGCGACGGGGCCGCTCCTATAATCGGCCCATGACCGAGCCCCGCGTCCGCGTCCGCGCCCTGGTGCGGGGACGGGTGCAGGCGGTCGGCTTCCGCGCCTTCGTCCTCCACCACGCCCGGGCGCTGGGGCTTGGCGGCACCGTCGCCAACCGGCCCGACGGCACCGTCGAGTGCGTCGCCGAGGGCAGCCGGTCCGCGGTCGAGGCGCTGGTCGAGCGGCTCCGCCGGGGGCCGCTCGGAGCTCGCGTCGAGGGCCTCGAGGTGCGCCCGGAGGAGCCGAGCGGCGAGCGCGCCCCGATGCGGGTGACCGCGTGACGCTGCGCTTCGCCGAGCGCATGTCACGGCTGGGCACCGAGGGCGCCTTCGAGGTGCTCGCCCAGGCGCGCGTGCTCGAGGCCCAGGGCCGCGACATCATCCACCTCGAGATCGGCGAGCCCGACTTCGAGACCCCGCCGAACATCGTCGAGGCGGCGGTCGGGGCGATGCGCGGGGGCCACACCCACTACACCCCGGCCAGCGGGATCATGGAGGTGCGCGAGGCGGTCGCGCGCTCGGTCGGCGAGAGCACCGGGGTGGACACCTCTCCGCTCAGCGTGGTCCTGACCCCCGGGAGCAAGAACATCATCCACTTCGCGCTGCTGAGCCTGGTGTCCCCGGGCGACGAGGTGCTCGTCCCCGACCCGGGGTACCCGAACTACGCGTCCCTGACGAACTTCGTCGGGGCGGTGCCGGTGCCGGTGCCGATGCGCGAGGAGCGTGGCTTCCGGCTCGACGTCGACGAGCTGCGGCACCTGGTGACCGATCGCACCCGGATGATCATCATCAACACCCCCGCCAACCCCACCGGCGGCTGCCTCGAGGCCTCCGACGTCGTCGCCATCGCCGAGCTGGCGATGGAGCGCGACCTGGTGGTGCTGA
>JAXDLS010000257.1:0-6618 GCA_034666485.1 Chloroflexota bacterium | reverse complement strand
GGCAGCAGCGGCCTGCTGGGCGGCGTGCTCGGCAGCAACGGCCTGCTCGCGGGCCTCGGCGGCCTCACCACCAGCGTCCCGGTCGTGGGCGGCGTCCTCAGCGGCGTCACCGGCAGCAGCTCGGGCGGCTCGGTGCTCGGCATCCTCGGCAACAACGGCGGTCTGCTGTCCGGCCTCCTCGGCAACGGCGGCCTGCTCGGCAACCTGACCAACCTGAATGGCCTTCTCGGCGGCCTGCTCGGCTCCAACGGGCTGCTCGGCGGCCTCCTGAACGGCCAGAACCTCGGTCTCAACTCGTTGATCAAGACCGCGGGGGTCACCTCCAACTCGATCGTCCAGCCCATGGGCGGCGGCTCGTTCCAGTCGCTGGCGAGCACCAAGGTCGCCTCCGTGCAGGTCCTCCCCCTGGGTGACCAGATCCTCGGCGATCTGACCAGCATCCTCGGCGGCGGCACCAGCGGTGGCCTGACCAGCGCGCTCAACGGCATCGTCGGCGGCCTCAACCTCGGCAGCCTCACCAACCTGGGCCCCCTCTCGGGTCTCCTGGGTGGCGCGGGTGGCACCGGCGCTCTCAGCGGCCTTCCGCTGCTCGAGATCACCGGCATCAGCTCCAGCGCTCAGGCCGTCCTCGGCCCGAACTCCGGCGATCCCACCGGGGCGAGCAGCCTCGGCGAGATCAAGGTCCTCGGCATCCCCGTCGTCAACCTCGACCAGGTCGTCGGCCTCGCCGTCGGCACCAGCAAGACCATCGCCATCCCGGCGACCGGCATCAGCCTCATCATCGACCGCGGCGTGCCGCAGATCGGGATGAACACCGCGACCTCGAAGAGCGTCTCGGTGGCCGCGCTGAACGTCCGCCTCGTCAACGACGGCTCCGGCCTCCTGGGCAGCCTGCTCAGCGCCGGCAACAAGAGCAAGCCGATCACCGAGGTCGCGGTGGCCAACTCCGTGGCCTCCGTCTCCACCTCGGCCCCGGCCAACGCCACGGTCCCGGCCATCGCGCCGATCAACGGTCCGACCCCGCCCTCCACGGGCATGTTCGGTCCCGCCAGCTTCGCGGCCGCCGGCATCCTCGCCGCGCTCGCGATCGCGCTCCAGGTCTTCCCGCGCCTCGCCGCCCGTCGCGGCCGGGTTCGGTAACCAGGCACTCGCAGGGACGGGCGGGGGGCACCGCGCCCCCCGCCCCGCCCCGTCCGCTCCCTCGACCCCGACCCGACCCGACCCGCTCCCGCACAACCTCTCTCTCGGAGAATCTGGACGGCCATGCCTCTTCACATCCAACGCTGGCTCCGCCGCTCGAGCTGGGTCCTGATGGGTATCGCCGTCCTCATCGTGGGCTACGTCGGGACCCTGGTCGGGTACGAGAGCTACGCGCAGCACAACCTCCTCTCCGCGTGGGACACCGGCCACGCCGGCGTCGGCGACGCCCAGCAGGTCGGCAACAGCGTCTTCCTGACCAGGCACCCGCACCTGGCCGACGGCGAGCCGATGGCGAAGCTCTCGGTCCCCGACATCAGCTTCACCGCCGTCGTCACCGAGGGCGCCGACCGCGGCGTGCTCAGCGCCGGGCCCGGTCACGACAACCACACCGACTACCCGGGCGAGGGCGGCCTCATCCTCATCGGCAACCACAACGGCTTCTCGACGAGCTGGAGCGACGTGCACACCGGCGACATCGTCGGGCTCGACACCACCTACGGCCGCTTCCACTACAGGATCACCCAGCGCTACATCACCTCCGGCACCGATCGCAGCTACATCGACCATCCCCGGAGCGGGACCGGCGAGGTGCTCGAGCTGGTGACCTGCTGGCCCCTCTGGCAGGGCGCATTCGCCCCCGACCGCCTCGTCTTCGAGGCCACTCCGGTGAACGTCCCATGAACCGCCGCATCCTCAGCGCACTGACCGGCACCGCCCTCCTCGGCGGCGTCCTGGCCGCCAACGTGGCCATGCCCCGCACCGTCATGGCGGCGCAGTGCTCGGCGCCGTACGTCTCCTCGGTCACCAACGCCCTCGCGCACCGCGACGACAGCGTCACCGTGACCGGCACGGGCTTCACCTGCGGTGGCCACGGCAACGGCACCTCGCTGACCGTCGGCGGCAGCGGCCAGAGCATCACCGGCCTCACCGACAGCAGCATCACCTTCAAGGCCTCGGGCGCCGCCGGCTCGGTGGTGGTCACGGTCAGCTACCCGGTGCTCCTGGGCAGCCAGACGCAGAGCAGCAACACCGAGCGCCTCCTGCTGATGGCGCCGGCGGCGAACCAGGGCACGGCCACCCCCGGCCCGGGCGGAGGCTTCACCGTCAGCGGCTCCGGCTTCACCATGGGCGGCTTCACCAAGGGCATCACCGCCAGCGCCTGCGGCCAGGGGCTCGCGGTGGGCTCGTACACCGACGGCGCGGTGCCGATCAGCGCCCCCGGCGGCTACTGCAACGGCGGTGTCTCGCTGGCGATCACCGGCTACGCCACCTCCACCAGGAACGCCACCATTCTCACCAACACCGTGGGCCTTGCTGCGGGCGCCATCGATGTCGCCCCGAGTCCCGGCGGGCTCTCCACCGCCGCGGCGGCCCCGGGCCAGGTGGTGAGCTTCTCCGGCGCCGGGTACGGCACCAGCGGCTCGGCCACGCTCAACGGCGCGCCCATCGGCTCGTCCTGGAGCGACAACACCATCAGCTTCACGGTGCGGCCGGACTCGACCTCCGGCCCGGTGGTGTTCACCCGCGGCGACGGCAGGCAGATCCCCGCGGGCACCCTCACGGTCAACTCGCAGATCGCCGGCCCCACCTCGGCCCGTGCCCAGGCGGGTGACACCGTCACCATCAACGGCGCCGGGTTCGGCCCCAGCGCGGGCACGGTCAGCCTGGGCGGCACCGCCCTGGGGATCAAGGGCTGGTCGCCGACCTCGATCGCGGTGACCATCCCCGACGCCGCCACCGGTGGCGACCTCACGGTGACGCCGCAGGGCACCGCCCCCTCGACGCTCCCCAACGGCCTCGCCATCCTCCACCTCGGTGCGCTCAAGCCCGCCAACGGCGCGGCCGGCAGCACCATCGGCATCACCGGCAGGGGCTTCGGCTCCCAGAGGGGCTCGGTGACCATCGCCGGGGTCAACGCCCCGGTCCAGCTGTGGGGCGACGGCACCATCGCCGTGGTGGTGCCCTCCATCCCGAGGTTCGCCGGCGGCGGCGACGACCACATCACCGTGAACGTGCCCGGCGCGGCCAGCCCGCTGACCGCCGCCTTCCACATCGACCCCGGGTCGGTCTCGACCCCGGGCAGCACCCCCGGCAGCACCCCGGGTGATCCCACCGGCACGGCCGCGCCGAACAACACGCCGGGGTTCATCCCGCCGTCGGGCGATGGCCCGCTCGTCCAGATCGGCCCGGTGCCCTTCCACAAGACGCCCAAGCTGGCCGGCCCCGTCGACCTCGCGATCAAGAGCGACCGGTCGAGCGGCGACCCGGGCGTCAACATCCCCTTCACCGTCAGCCTCAGCGCCTTCGGCAATCCCGTGGTGGGTGCCCCCGTCGACCTCCTCCTGGTGGTGGTCCCTGGTGGCGACGCCAGCATCAGCCCGGCCAAGGGCGTGACCGACGCCAGCGGCAGGGTCTCCGGCGTCCTCCACCTGAGCAAGCGCGCCGGCGACCACATCATCCTGGCGCGGTCGGGTCAGTACTCCGACGAGATCAAGGTCACCGGACTGGGCCTGGCCAACACCGGCGGCGCCGGCGGCACCGACAGCGGGCTCGGCAACGTCGGTGGTGGCAGCCCCCAGCGCACCATCATCGTCGCCGCGCTGCTCGCCTGCCTGGTGCTCTTCCTCTCCGGCTTCGGGATCAACCTCGCCACCGCGCACAACTCGTCTGCGGCCTCCGAGGCCACCGCGACCCCCCGGCGCGGCGTCGCCGGCAGCCTGGTGGCGGTCCCCGTCACCGCTGGGGCGGCCGCACAGTTCGGCCTGGCGATGATCGTGTGCAGCGTCGGCCAGCTGGTCGCCCTGCTGCGGCGGCGCTGAGCCACCGGGGCGGGCTCCGGAGGACGACCCCGGGGCCCGCTCAGGACTAGCGGGTCGCCCCCAGGATGCAGGCGACCAGGGTCCAGAGCAGCAGGAAGCCGATCACGATCGGCCCGTCGATGTCCGACGCGTGGACGCTCATCAGCCGGGTCGTGCCCCCGCCGCGGGTGCCGCCGCCGCCGCGCTCGGTGGGAGGCCGGCCCACGTCGCCCATGCCCCATGCCGGCGGCGGCCCCGCGGGCCCCGGACGGGGGGTGACGTGGAGGCGCTCCTCGCGCTGGCGCAGCCGGGCGTCGGCGATGATGCCGGCGATCACGAGCACACCGACGGCGGCCACCCCGACGCCGATCAGCCCCAGGCCGAGGCCCAGCGGGGCGTTGAAGTAGTCGTTGTAGGAGTGCGGTCCGTAGAAGACCAGGACCGCGCCGAGGATGCAGGAGAGCGAGACGACCCCGAAGGCGAAGGACTTGCCGATGATCTCGCGTACGGGCATGGTCGTCTCCAGTCGTGACCTGCGGCGACGGCTGGGAGTATAGGTCGGTACGATCGACCACCGAGCGCGCCCGCATCGTCTAGCGGTCAGGACTCCACCCTTTCAAGGTGGCGACCGGAGTTCGACTCTCCGTGCGGGTACGGCCAGTTTTGAATACGGAATGGGCCCGGGCCGGATCTGGGGTCTCCTCTGCGGCGATCTGTTGCCCATGTGTTGCCGCACCCGGCGGCCACCGGGTTCGCATCAGGCGGGCCTGGACGGCGCCTGGGCGGCCGCAGCCGCCTGCGCCTCCAGTACGCGCTTCGTGTGGTGCCGTCGCGAGGACGGGTGTGGGCGCGAGGGGTGGTCATGGCCGCTGACCCGAGACCACGTCGACCTCCGAATCCGGCGCCATGCTGCTCACCGTCAAGGACCTCGAAGCCGAGCCTCAACTCGGTCGCACCCGGACCTATGAGCTGGTGCGATCGGGCGTGATCCCGATGATCAGGATCGGTCGCGCTGTGCGGATACCCCGCGACGCGCTGCGTCGGTGGGTGGATGAGCAGGCCTGTCGTGCTGCTCCGTGAGCGAGTCGTCACGACACAGTACGGGTATGGCCAGATGCGCTGCGGCAGACTGAAGCACGGTGCTGCCGGAGTGCTGCTCACACTCGTGGGGTTCCTCGTCGGGGGCATCCTCCTGACCGCACAGCGACGCATGCCTCGCTGTGCGGACGTCAGCGTCGGGAGGAAGCGGCCAGGCAGCCGGCCGGGACCCCGTATGATTTCGCGAAGGCGGCTGGTACTCGGTCGGCCCGCAGGCACTCGACGGAGGGAGGAAGCGACCATGGCGACACCCTTCCCGGATCCGTCTGTGTACACGCTGGGCAGCAACCCGGCAGAGCGTGACCGGCTGCGGCGTCAGTCCGAAGACCTTCTCCCCCATGCTGTTGCGCTCCTCGGGCATGTCGATCTGGAGCCGGGTGGCCGCGCGCTCGATCTTGGATGCGGGCCAAGCGGAACTCTGGAGCTCCTGTCCGAACGAGTGGGGCCGAGCGGACGTGTGATGGGACTGGACTTCAATCCCGTCCACGTCGCCCTCGCTCGCGAGTTCGCACAGGAGAGGGGACTCGCGAACGTGGAGATCGTGGAGGGCGATGCGAGGCGCACAGCGCTGCCGCCGTCGTCCTTCGACCTCGTCCATGCTCGTCTCATCCTGGTCACGATTCCCGACCCCCTCGAGGTCGTGTCCGAGATGGTGCGGCTGGCCAGACCAGGCGGCTGGGTGATCGGCGAGGAGGCCGACTGCATCACCCTCCTGTGCCACCCGCCGCACCCAGCCTGGGATCGCCTGACCGAGGTGTTCCTCGCCGTCTGGAGACACGACGGCGCAGATCCGTACCTCGGCCGGCGCCTGCCCGACCTGCTTCGGGGGGCTGGTCTCGTGGATGTGGGGGTCGAGGCGCGCGCGGACGTGTATCCGGTCGGCCACTCCCGCCGGACGATTCACGCTGACCTCGTGCAGAGTATGCGCCCGAAGATCCTGGACCGAGGGCTCCTCGATGAGCGGGAGTTGGATGAGCTGGACCGAGCGATCCGTGAGCATCTCAGCGACCCCCGGACGCTCGTTGTCCCGCATCTGTACTTCCTCTCCTGGGGCCGCAAGCCGGCGGCATAGTGCGCAGGCCCAGCAACGCGGTTGGCTGCACGAGGTGTGCCGGTCTCTGGCGGCTCGGGCAGGTCACCGTCGTGGGGTAGTGGGAGGCGGCTTGGGGTGAGCGGCGGCGGTGAAACATACGTGATCATCGCTGCCAAAGTAGATACGGAGCGGGCCCTCTTTGATGGGAGAGCTGACGGAATGCGGAGACTGCAGAACGCCGGTGGACGTGCCGATGAGAAGGAACTTGACACCCTGGCTGCGATCCCCGCTGTTGCTGCCTCCGCTGAGATAGAGACGATGTCGTTGCTGTGAAGCATTTGCCAGCAACCCGTACTCTGCAGCTGGACGAGCAGGACATGGGTCCTCCTTGTGTAGCGATAGTACGTAAACCTAAATAAGGCTCGAGTGTATTTCGGGTTGTCCCAGGCAGCCAGCGGCCGAGCGGTCGCGGCGGGGCACGACCGGGAC
>JAXDLS010000256.1:0-8011 GCA_034666485.1 Chloroflexota bacterium | reverse complement strand
ACCGCGAACGCAGGGTCGGGATCGGACCGGGTCGGGCCGCGCAGACCGTCGCTCCCCCGCCGGGGCGCGGCCGCGCCCCCACCCAGGACCGGGCCGACTCCATGAGAGCCGACCCGGCTGTGTGGGGGAGGGGGAATCCAGTTGAGGGGGCGCATCGCCGGGCCCGGACGCCGCCCGTGAGCGGTGCCGCGGGGCGGCATCCTCGAAGGTAGGCCCCTCCACCCGCCCCCAGCATCGGCGCGGCTCACAGCCCGACACGCACGAAATGTGTGCGGCGCGTCGCAGGGCGGGCGCCGGCCGAGGGTCAGGAGGCGGCCTGGAGGACGTCGCGCACCTTGAGACAGAGGTGCAGGTTGAGCCGGGTCTCGGGATCGTCGAGGCTCAGCTGGGCGATGTCCTCGATGCGCCGCAAGCGGTAGAGGACCGTGTTGCGGTGGAGGTGGAGCAGCTGGGCGATCTCGGTCGGCGAGCCGTGGCAGCGGAAGAAGGCGTCGAGGGTGGCCATCAGCCCCGCCCCGGTGCGCTGGTCGTACTCCACCAGCGCCTGCACCTGGTCCTCGAAGAACTCGCGCAGCTCGGTCTGGCCGTTCATCGCGTAGAGCAGGCGGTAGAGGCCGAGGTCGGCGAAGGCCACCACCCGGGCGCCGCCGAAGAGGCGGGTGCCCATGGTGAGCGCCTGCTCGGCCTCGCGATAGGAGGCCCGCACCCCGTTGATGCCCGGCTTGGCGCGGCCGAGGCCGACCGAGACCTCGCCCCCCACCGCCCCGGCGCACTCCAGGCGCAGGTCGGCGGCGAGGCGGCGCAGGTCGACCGCCGGCTGGCCGTCGATCAGCGGCACCACCGCGGCCACGGCGCGCTGGCGCAGGGTGGCGAGCGCCGCGGGGGACCGGCGGCGGATCCACCCCTGGGCGCCGGCGACCAGCTGGTCACCGCGCACCCGCGGCACCTGCTCGGCGCCGCCGTCGGGGCGGGCCACCATCACCACGGTGTCACCGCTGACGTCGAAGCCGAGACGCTCGGCACGGTGGCGCACCGCCGACTCCGACGAGTAGGTGCCGGCGAGCAGCGATTCGAGGAACTCGCCCTCGAGCTCGTCGCGGGCCTGGAGGACGGCGCGCTCGCGGTCGAGCTCGATGGCGCAGGCGGAGGCGGCGCGGGCGACGGCGAGCCGGCTGAGCTGGTCGAGCTGGGTGTCGGGCGCGATCAGCGAGATGAAGCCGCCGATGCCGTCGCGGATCGGCACCGGTGCGACCAGCCGCGCCATGCCGCTCCTGTGCAGTGCGAACTCGTGCACCGGAGGGTCGGCGGCGACCACGGCGATGCCCTCCGCCCAGCGTCGGACCCTGGGCCCCTCCTTCTCCAGGCCGGTCCGCAACGCCTCGCTGTCGGCGCTCTTGGAGACGTGGCGGACGGTGCCGTCGTTCTCCTGCCAGACCGCGGCGTGACCGGTGATCTCGGCGAGCCGGTCGACGATCGCCGGGGTGCCGGCGCCGGCGAGGGCCAGCTCCATGAGCTGGGTGTGCAGCTCCTGCTGGCGTTCGTGGAGCAGGGTGCGCTGATCGAGGATGAAGCGCACCACCGTCTGCTGGATGTCGTTGAGGTGGGCGCCGTCGGGCAGGTGGAGCAGCGGCATCATCATCCGCTCGGCGACGGCCACCGACTCCATCGAGGCCTCGCCGATCACCGCCACCGCCACCCCGCCCTTGTCGCCGAAGCTCTGGATCACCTGGGCCAGGTCGAGCCGCTCGTCGAGGAGCCGGATGCTGCGCACCGGCACGAAGGCCATCTCCCCGCCCTTGATGGTCTCGAACGCGGGGGGACGGGTGCGCAGCGCGGTGGCCCACTCGACCCGCCGGTCCAGGCCGCCGCCGCCGCCGAGCAGCTCGGTGCCGTCCGGCATCGCCCCTCTCCACACATCCTTGACCGTGATCATGGTGTCGCCGCGGCTAGGCCAGGTCGAGGTAGTGGTCCAGCTCCCATGGCGTCACCTGCATCCGGTACTCGCGCCACTCGAGCGCCTTGGCCTCGAGCAGCCGCTCGGCGAGGTGGTCGCCCAGGGCATCCTGGACCACGTCATCGTGGCGGAAGGCGTCGACGGCGTCCTTGAGGTTGTCGGGCAGCAGGCCGACGTTGCGCCGCTCCAGCTCGACGTCGTCGAAGCCGTAGAGCGACTCCTCGACCGGGGGCGGCAGCGGCAGTCGCCGCCGGATGCCGTCCAGCCCGCAGCGGAGCATCACCGCGTAGGCGAGGTACGGATTGCACGAGGGGTCGGGACTGCGCAGCTCCACCCGGGTGGTGGGACGCCGGGTGACATGGGGGATGCGGATCAGCGCGGCCCGGTTCGTGCGAGCCCACGAGACCACCACCGGCGCCTCGAAGCCCCGCACCAACCGCTTGTAGGAGTTCACCAGGGGGGCCAGCACGGCGCACATGCCGGCGGCGTGGTGGAGCTGGCCGGCGATGAAGTGCTTGGCGGTCTCGCTCAGGCCGTACTCGTCGTGGGAGTCGGAGAAGGCGTTCTCGTTGTCGGCGATCCGGCGCAGGCTCTGGTGCACGTGCATGCCGCTGCCGTTCAGCCCGACGAAGGGCTTCGGCATGAAGGTGGCCACCAGGTCGGACTGCTGCGCGATCGCCTTCAGCGTGTAGCGGAAGGTGAGCACGTCGTCGGCCGACTTCAGCGCGGACGCATGGCTGAAGTCGATCTCGTGCTGCCCGGCGGCGACCTCGTGGTGGGCGGTGTTCACCTCGATGCCCAGGCTCTGGAGCGCCGCCACCATCGCCTGGCGCACGTCGACGCTGCGGTCGGTGGCGAAGTCGAAGTAGCCACCGCGGTCGTGGGGCAGCGGCTCCAGCGCCCCGGTGCCGTTGTGGCGCAGCAGGAAGAACTCGATCTCCGGCCCGCACCGGTACTCGAAGTCCAGCTCCCTGGCCGCCTCGATGGCCCGGCGCAGGGCGCCGCGGGGATCGCCCGGGTAGGGCTCGCCGTCCGGGGTGTGGGCCCAGCAGATCAGCCGCGCCGTCGGCGGGGTCGCCCAGGGCAGGATCCGGAAGGTCTCCAGGTCCGGCACCAGGAACATGTCACTCTCGGCGGTGCGGGCGAAGGACTCGACCGAGGAGCCGTCGAACCAGGTGCCGTGCTCGATGGTGTCGGGCAGCTGCTTGGCGGGGATGGTCACGTTCTTCACCGCGCCCATGACGTCGGTGAACTGCAGGTCGATGTAGCGGACTCCCGCGGCCTCCGCCTGCGCGAGCACGTCGTCGGCGAGGTCAGCGGGCGTTGTGCGAGTGGCCACGTCTCTCCAAACCCCCCGGGACCTGATGCGTCTCGGGCGGCGCGCCCAAGCCACGCGGTACCTTGTTGATGGTACTCGCCGATCACACCGAGCGTCTCGTGCGTAGAGCACATGGTGAGCTCGGCGATCCTGTGAGACGGCGCCCAAACGGACGGCGTCAGCCCGGGGCGAACTGCCCCGGCCGGCGACCGGCGCCGGGCGGACCGGCGAACGCCTGGGCGATCTCCATCCACTCCCGGGCGAGCGGTCCCTCGACGCCCAGACCGGTGTCGTCGCGGTGCCGGCGCTGGGTGACCACCAGGCAGAAGTCGACGGCGGTGCCGGTCACCCGGTCGCCGGCGGCGGCGTCGCCCCAGCTCCAGAGCCCGCCCCCGGGGGCCTCGAGCTCCACCCGGACCTCGCCCTCGGGAGGGGTGCGTCCGTTGGTCGCATAGCTGAACCGGCGGGCGCGCACCCCGATGTGGGCGACGTGGCGGAGGCGCCGCGACGGCTGCCGCGACGCGCCCACCGCGTCGACCACGTCCTGGCCGTGGCACCAGGTCTCCATCAGCCGGGCGGTGACGAACGACACCGGGCTCATCGGCGGTCCGTACCAGGGCACCCGGCTGGCGGGGTCGAGCTCCTGTGCCGCCGCATGGAAGCGGTCACGCTCCTCGGCCCACCAGCCGAGCAGCGCCTCGACCCCGAGCCCGTGGCCGCCGGTGAGATGCTCGTCGATCATCCCCTGGGGATCGGCGAGGAAGTGCCGCAGCTCGGCGGTGAAGGCCTCGGGGTCGGCCATCGCCAGGGTCGCCCGGGCATCGAAGAAGGCGAGGTGGGTGAGCTGGTCGCGCACCGACCATCCCGGCGAGGGTGTGGGGGTGTCGAGCGCCGGGTCGTCGAGCCCGCGGACGATGCGCTCGAGGTCGTCCTGCTCGGCGGCGAGGTCGGCACAGACTCCGCCCACGCTGATTCCCTCGGTCATGGCGGAGACGGTAGCGCGCCGGAGGCTCTGCACCGCCGCCGCGCTGCTACCGTCGCGCCATGAGCTCCGGCGTGCTCGACCAGCTCCGCGTCCCGGTGGTGCAGGCGCCGATGGCGGGCGGTCCGTCCACCCCCGCGCTGGCGGTGGCGGTGTCGGAGGCGGGCGGCCTCGGCTTCCTCGCCGCCGGCTACCGCACCGCGGCGGCGGTCCGCGACGACATCGTGGCGGTGCGCGCCGCCACGGACCGGCCGTTCGGTGTGAACCTCTTCGTCCCCACCCCCGACCGTGTCGACCGCTCGCTTCTCGCCGGCTACGTGGAGCGGGTGCGGCGCGAGGCGGTCATGTACCGCTGCGCCACCGGCGACGCGGTCTGGGGGGACGACGGCTGGGAGGAGAAGCTGGCGATGCTCGTCGTCGAGCGCCCGCCGGTGGTCTCGGTCGCCTTTGGCTGCCCCGGGGCGGAGGTGATCGGCCGCCTCCACGGCGCCGGCATCGAGGTCTGGGTCACGGTCACGGAGCTCGCCGAGGCGAAGGCGGCCGCCGCCGCCGACGCCGACGCGCTGGTGGCCCAGGGGATCGAGGCGGGCGCCCACCGCGGCGCCTTCAGCGACGTCGACGGCGTCGGCGAGATCGGCCTGCTCACCCGCGCCTTCAGCGGCCGCCGCGCCCGAGGCATCGTCAACGGCTTCCTCGCCCGCAACAACGCACTCGCCCCCGCCGCCTACCCCCACGTCGTGGGCCTGACCGCCCCGCTGCGCAGCGCCGCCCGCGAGCGGGACGACCCGGAGATGCTCAACCTCTGGGCCGGGCAGGCCTACACCGCCATCGACCACGGCGTGCCCGCCGCCCACGTCGTCGAGCGGATCGGGAGGGAGATCGCCGAGGCGTTGGGAAGCGACTGAACGCCGTCTGCACGCGGCGCCTGGCACGGACACGCCGTGTACCTCGGAGACTGTGTGGTCGTCGGTCTGGCGAGGGGGAAGGGGATGTGGGCCGAGCGGTGATCGGGCGCATGGGAGTCTTGACGATCTGCTGCGCCCGTCCGGAGTCGATCGGCGCGCGGTGAGCTCGGTCAGGGTGACGACCTCGGCGTCGCAGCCCAGCCGTCGCGCCACCGCGGCGGTGAGGGCGGGACCGTTCTCGAGGTGGCAGCGGCCATCGGGTGTCTCACCGGTGAGCACGCCGGCGTCGACGTGCACGACCATCTGCACCGCTGATGGCCGGGGGCCGCTGCCGCCCGCATCGCCGCCGGACGCCGCGTAGCAGGCCATCACCAGCGCGTCGGCCCGCAGCGCAGCGGGCGGATCCTCTGCGGGGTCAGGCTCGATCGGCCGTTCCGACCGCTCCGCGGCCAGCTTTCGGTCGAAGCTCTCCACCACGGCGCGGACCAGGGCCCCCTCGTCGGAGGGGAGCGCCCCACTGAGCCGGAGCATGCCGAGCTCGTCCCACCGGAAGCGCAGACCCCGCTGCGCCCGCTGGGCGCGGGCGCGCTCGGGGGCGTCGACCAGCTCGGCGTTGCGCGACTCGCGGCAGATCCGGGCGAGCTGCGGAGGCGACGCCGTCCGCGCCTGCTCCACCCCCTGGCCAGACCCACACCCTCCGCGGTGCACGCGCGTACCCGTCGGGCACCACACAACCACAAACAGTCATCTCACCCCGCGGATCCGCCGCACCAGCAACGTCCCGACGACGAAACACACCGCGGCTCCGCCGAAGACGACGCGAAACCCCGAGTTGGGCTCGTGGGCGTTGAGCGCGTCGAAGCCGAGGCCGGCCACGGCGGGGACGACGTTGCCCGGCAGGCTGAGGGCGACGTGGAAGAGGCCCATGTCCTTGGCGCCGGCGGCGCGGTCGGGGAGGGTGTCGCAGGCGAGCGCCCAGTCGACGGCCACGTAGAAGCCGTAGCCGACCCCGTAGACGGCGCCGAGGGCGACCACCAGCGGGACCGAGGTGGGATAGAGGGCGACGAAGAGGATGGCCACCAGCGCCTGGAAGGCGCCGCTCGCGTAGACGAAGCGCTTGCGCCCCATGCGGTCGCTGAGGCGCCCGCCGATGAGGCCGAAGGGGGTGGCGGCGGCCAGCACCACCAGCAGCCACAGGGGGTTGAAGACGTCGGGATTGCTCACCCCCACCACGTCCCGGAAGAAGGCGAAGGTGAAGGGCGTGACCGCGCTGATCCCCGCGGTGACCACCAGCCGGGTGGCCACCACCCAGGCGAAGTCGCCCCCCGCCAGCGGCCGCAGGAACAGGGCCAGGCGCCGGCGGAGGCCGCGGGGCCGCACCGGCGGGGCCGCGGCCGGGGGCAGCAGCGCCTCGCCGGCGGCGGCGCGCAGGGTGGGGAGCAGCGAGGCCACCAGGGCGACGCCGACCACCGCGTAGGTGAGCCGAGAGTGGTGGGCGGCGCTGAGCGCGGCGTTGGCCGCCAGGCCGGTGGCGCTGCCGGCGAGCTGCATGGTCGACAGCCAGCCGCTCGCCCTGCCCACCTCGGTGGCGGGGACGACGTCGGGGATGAGCGCGGCGTAGGCGGCGCCGGCGGCGTTGCTGAAGGCCTGGACGAGGGCGTAGCCGACCAGCAGCTGCCCGTAGGAGTCGGCGGCCAGCATCACCACCAGGCCGAGCACCGTTCCCGCGGTGCCCACCACCAGGATGGGGCGGCGCCGTCCCCAGCGGGTGCGCAGCCGGTCGGACCAGGCGCCGACCAGCGGCGGCAGCGCCATCGAGAAGAAGGCGCCGGCGCCGAGCACCAGGCCGAGCGCGGCGCCGTAGTGGTCGCGCGGCACCAGCCCGGCGACCTGCGCCGGGACCAGGCTGGTGCCCACCGGACCGTAGAGGACGTAGAGGCCGAACCAGGAGCTGCTCAGCGCGAGGTGGTCGCGCCGCGTCACCTCAGCGCATCGGGGATGCCACGGGCGCGGCAGATGCGGGCGAAGACGGCGGCGCTCGGCTTGGGCCGGCGCTCGAGGGTGTCGCGGTCGACCGCGAAGAGACCGAAGCGCTGCGCGTAGCCCTGGGCCCACTCGAAGTTGTCCAGCGCGGTCCAGTGGAGGTAGCCACGCACATCGGCGCCGTCGCCGATGGCCGCGGCCACGGCGGCGAGGTGGTCGACGAGGTAGGCGGGGCGGAGCTCGTCGTCGCGGTCGGAGACGCCGTTCTCGGTGACCACGATGGGCAGGCGGTACTCGTCCCAGAGGCGCACCAGGGCGCGGCGCAGCCCCGCGGCCTCGATGGTCCAGCCGAAGGTGGAGCGCGGCAGCGAGGGGTCGGGCCGCTGCCGGGTGAAGAGCCGGGACGGCGCCCGCGGGTCGGGCGAGACCAGCTCGTCGGTGTAGGAGTTGACTCCCAGCCAGTCCAGGGAGCCCGCCGCGGCGCGGAGCCGCTGCCCCCAGCCCACCGGCGGCCGCAGCAGGCCGTCGCGGCAGGCGTGCAGGAACCAGCGGTTCAGCAGCCAGTCGGGCACCGCCGCCGCGGCGCGGTCGAGGCGGCTGCGGGGCCGCTCGGGGAGCATCCCGCGGTAGTGGTGGGCGACCGAGACGCGGGCCTCGACGCCCTGGCGACGAGCCTCGGCGCGGAGCGCGGCGGCGGCGGCGGCGTGCATCGCCACCAGGGCGCGCAGCGCCGCGAACGCCTCCCGCATCGAGCACCGTGCCGGCGGCCACTCGCCCAGGAGGTAGCCGAGGGTGGCGAGGATCGTGGGCTCGTTGACGGTGATCCACCAGCGCACCCGCCCGGCGAGGGAATGATACGGCGACCACCG
>JAXDLS010000255.1:0-3633 GCA_034666485.1 Chloroflexota bacterium | reverse complement strand
CGACGGCGAGCATCCCCAGCTCACCGGTGCGGCCGTCGAGCCGCCCGACCCGGACGCAGCCCACCACCGCCGCGTCGAGGGTGGCCACCGCCACCTCGCCGTCGCCGATCAGGCCGGCCAGCTGGGCGGCGGTGACCCGGCTCGCGCCGTCGCGCCAGATCCCCTCCTCGCCGAGGGCGTAGGCGGCGTTGACCAGCCCGGTGAGGGCGGTGACCAGCGGCGTGTCCGACTCCGCCGACGGCGGCAGCAGCCGCACCTCGACCCCGGCCGGCGCGAACCCCCCGGCGCTCATCGGTCGGGGTACGCGGTGACCACGAGGTCGGGCCCGGCGCGGCCCACCTCCACCTCGCGGAGCGGCAGCGCCGCGGCGAGCTCGTCGACACCGCGACCGCCCACAGCCCCCGGCGAGCCGGTCCCGCCGATCACCCGCGGCGCGACGAACGCCACCACCCGGTCGACGGCACCGGCGTCGAAGAGGCCGCCGTGGACCTCGGCGCCCCCCTCGACCAGGAGGCTGATGCAGCCGCGGGCGCCGAGGTGCTCGAGGAGGGCGCGCAGGTCGACCCGGCCGCCGGCCTCGGGCAGCGCCACCACCCCCGCGCCCGCGGCCTCCAGGGCACGGCGCCGCTCGGCGGGGGCGCGGCCGGTGGTGGCGAGCAGCACCCCGGGAGGGCCGGCCTGGAGCAGCCGGGCGGTGGCCGGCAGGCGCAGCCCGCTGTCGACCACCACCCGCAGCGGCGAGCGGCCGCCGCCCTCGGGCAGCCGGGTGGTGAGCTCCGGGTCGTCGCGGAGCGCCGTGCCCACGCCCACCAGGATCGCGTCGTGGGCGTGGCGCAGCCGGTGGCCCTCCAGCCGCGCCTCGGGGGAGGTGATCCAGCGCGACTCGCCGGTGCGGGTGGCGATGCGCCCGTCCAGGGACATCGCGAACTTCGCGGTGACGAAGGGCAGGCCGGTGGTGATGTGGGTGACGTAGAACTGGTTGAGGCGGCGGGCCTCGCGCTCGCGCACCCCCACCTCGACCTCGATCCCGGCGGCGCGCAGGGCGGCGGTGCCGCGCCCGTCGACCCGGGGGTTGGGGTCGGCCATGGCGACCACGCAGCGGGCGACCCCGGCGGCGATCACGGCGTCCGCGCACGGCGGGGTGCGGCCCTGGTGGCTGCAGGGCTCGAGGGTGACGTAGAGGTCGGCTCCGCGAGCCCGCCCGCCGGCGACGCGCAGCGCCTCGACCTCGGCATGGGGCCCGCCGGCGCGGCGGTGCAGGCCGGTGGCGACGATGTCGCCCTCGCGGGCGACCACCGCTCCCACCATCGGGTTGGGGCTGGTGGCGTAGCCGGCGGAGGCCGCCGCGGCCAGGGCCGCGTCCATGAGCCTCTCGTCGACGGTGCGCTCCGCGGAGGCGGTCACCGGGCGGGGCGGGCGGCGGGCCGCGGCGGAGCCAGGGTGCCGTCGGGCCGCAGCGTCCGCCGCGGCTCCAGGCTGGCGTGGAGCTGCCCGCAGGCGGCCTCCGTGGCCGCTCCCCGGGTGTCGCGGACGGTGGTGCGCACCCCGCGGAGCCCGGCGAGGAAGCGGCGGGTGGCGGCCTCGTCGGGCGGCCCCCAGGGGCTTCCCTCGACGTGGTTCATCGGGATGACGTTGACGTGGGCCCGGGCGGCGTGCGCCAGCCGGCGCAGGCCGGCGGCCTGCTCCTCGGAGTCGTTGACGCCACCGATCAGGCACCACTCCAGGGAGATGCGCCGGCCGGTGGCCTTCGCGTAGCCGGTCCCCGCGGCCATCAGGCTGGCGATCGGGTGGGCGCGGTTGAGGGGGACGAGGCGGTCGCGGAGGGTGTCGTCGGCGGCGTGGAGCGAGATGGCGAGGGTGACCGGCAGCCCCTCCGCCGCCAGCCGGTCGATCGCCGGCACCACCCCGCTGGTGGAGACGGTGATCCGGCGCGGGCTGATCCGGGCCTCGCCGGTGAGCAGCCGCAGCGAGGCCACGGTGGCGTCGTAGTTCGCCAGCGGCTCACCCATCCCCATGTAGACGGCGTGGGTGACCGGGCCCAGGCCGCGCCGGTGCAGCGCCTCCCCCGCCGCCCGCACCTGGTCGACGATCTCCGCCGCCGAGCAGCTGCGGCGGAGCCCCGCCCGCCCGGTGGCGCAGAACGGGCAGCCCACCGCACAGCCCACCTGGGTGCTCACGCACACCGTGGCCCGCCGCGAGCGCCCCGCGGCGGCGGGGGTCTCCATGGCCACGGTCTCGACGGTCAGCCCGCCCTCGAGGCGGAGCAGCAGCTTCACCGTGGCGCCGCCGTCGGCCTCGCTCTCGGCGGCGACGTCGACGGTGCTGAAGCGGAGCTCGGCTCCCAGCGCGCTGCGCGCCGCGGCGGGCAGCTGCCGCACCTCGTCGAGAGAGGCCGCGCCCGGCCGCCACACCGCCTCGTGGAGCTGGGTGCCCCGCCAGGAGGGCAGGCCGAGGCGAGCGGCGAGGTCGCGCAGGGCGGCCTGGTCGAGAGTGGAGACGGGAAGGCTCATGGGTCCGCCACCCATGGTACGGGGCGACCCGGGGCGGGCCGGCCCCTGGGGTAGGCTGGGGCGATGCACGAGGTGCTCAGCAGCCTGATCGGTGTGCCCGCCGCGATCCTCCTGGCCGCCGGCCTCGGGATCGTGGCGGTGACCCTGGTCAGCCGCGTGCGGCGCGCCGCCGGCCGCCGGCCGATCCGCTGGGCCCACCTGGTCCTCGGGGTCGGCCTCTGCGGCGCCGGCGTCCTCCTCCTCCAGCTCGAGGTCAGCGTGCTGGGGGTCCGCTGACCCCACCGGCCTCGTCGAGGGCGCCCACCGCCTCGCGCAGCCGGCCGGCGACGGCGCTTCCCGCGGCGAGCACCAGCAGCGCCGCCGGCGAGCGCCCTGAGAGCTCAGCGCCCCGCTCCAGCAGCCGCACCCCCTCGGCGAACCGCCCCCGGCGGCAGAGCGCCGCCCCGGTGTCGAGCAGGGCGTCCCACCGGGCAGGGTCGAGCTGGGAGGCCCGGAGCGCCGCGAGCCGGGCCGCGCCGACCCGGCCGGTGCGGGCGGCGGCGAGGGCGACCAGACGCAGCGCCTCGGGATCGCGACCCTGGCCGTCGTCGAGGGCTCCCGGCAGCGCGGCCGCAGGTGCGGGGTCGCCGCGGTCGAGCGCCTCGGCGGCGGCCCGGGTCGGGGTGGTGGTGTGCGCGCCCACGGCCACCGGCTCGGCCAGCGGCGGGATCCCGGCCACCCGCCGGCGCAGGCCCCGCCGCTCCATGGCGAGGGGGATGCCGGTGACCAGGCCGACGGCGGCCCCCGCCGACCACAGCCGCAGCGGCGGCGGCGTGGCCGGCAGGAGGGCCGCGCCGAGCAGCGCCAGGGTCGCCACCGCGATCACCGGCAGGGCGGCGGCAGCGAGCCGGTCGGCGCGGCGGGCGGCGGCGGGGGCGGTGAGCCGCAACCGGTAGCGGAGGCTGCGCGGCGCCGGCAGCACCGCCCGCGCCACCGCCAGGACCCAGGTGGCCACCGGCTCAGCAGCGCGGTGGGGCCGGCGCCGGCGGCGGCCCGCCCGGGTCAGGCATTGCTGAGGACGGGGATGTTCACCCCGGTCAGCGGGGCCGCCTCCTCGCCGACCAGCCAGGCCACCAGGGCGGCG
>JAXDLS010000254.1:0-8936 GCA_034666485.1 Chloroflexota bacterium | reverse complement strand
GGGCGGTGGCCGCCTCCTCCCCGCTGAGCATGGCGAGGCTGCCGGGATCGATCCCCAGCGCCTCGCCGAGGGTGGTGCGCAGCTGCGCGGCGATGGGTCCGCCGGTGCCGGCCCGGCCGTCCGCGTCGACGCCGGCCGCGGCGAGCGCCGGCACGCCGTCGAGGGTGGGCACGGCGACGCCGCCGAGGTCGACGACCTCCTCGCCGTGGACGGCCAGGTCACCGGCCTCCAGCTCCGCACTGGACATGCGCAGCTGCACGACCAGTCCGATCGCCTTGAGGATGACGAAGGTGGCGGCGGCGTTCCAGGCCACGATGACGAGCAGCGCGAACGCCTGGACCACGAGCTGGTGGGGATTCCCGTGGATCCAGCCGGAGAAGCTGATGTCCGGGTTCCCCTTGGTCCCCAGGTACTGGATCATGTTCGGCGACGCGAAGACGCCGGTCGCCAGGCCGCCGAGTGCGCCGGTGAAGCCGTGGGTGTGGATGACGCCGAGGGTGTCGTCCACCCGCCTGAAGGGGCCGCGGTTGCCCAGGAAGGTCATCGTCGCCCAGGGGAGCGCGCCCGCCATCAGGCCGAGGAGCAGGGCGGCGAACCCCGAGATCCAGCCGGCGCCGGGGGTGATCGCCACCAGCCCGGCGATCATGCCGTTGATCATTCCCGCGGTGTTCGGCCTGCCGGTGCGGAGGATGTCGAGGACCATCCACGTGAGCAGCGCGGCGGCGGTGCAGATGTGGGTGTTGAGGATCGCCGCGGCGGCGTTGGCGTTGGCGAAGTAGGGGTCGCCGCCGTTGAAGCCCGACCATCCCAGCCACAGGAGGCCGGCGCCGGCGAGGGCCATCATCAGGTTGTTGGGGACGCAGTTCTGACGGTCCCTCAGCAGCCGCGGACCGATCACCGCGGCGGCGGTGAAGCCCGACACCGCGGCGGCGACGTGGATGACGTAGCCACCGGAGAAGTCGAGGGCACCGAGCTGGGCGAGCCAGCCGCCGCCCCAGATCATGAAGGCGCCGGCGCTGTAGACGCAGGTGATCCACACCGGCACGAAGATCATCCACGCTCTGAAGCTCATGCGACCGAGGACGGCGCCGGCGAGGATGATCACCGTGATGGCGGCGAAGACGAACTGGAAGTAGACCAGCGTCGAACCGGGGAAGTGCAGGTCGGGGATCAGCCCGGAGAGAAGCGGGATGCCCGCCTGGTGCAGCTGGTCACCCGCGCCCAGCGCCGGGTGGGGCACGCCGATCAGGTTGCGGAGGAAGCTCGGGCCGCCGCCGCCCACGGGGTGGCCGAAGCTCATGTTGAAGGCGAACAGGGTCCACACCACCAGCGTCATCGCGAATGCGTAGACGACCATCAGCGCCGAGTTCACCGCCCACTTCCGCTTGACGATGCCTCCATAGAGGATCGCCAGGCCGGGGATGCTCATGATCCCGACCAGGGTCGCCGAGATCAGCTGCCAGGCGTTGTCGCCGGAGACGAGCCAGGATGGACTCGGTGTCATGCCTTCCCCCTCTTCGCAGTGTGCCGGCCCACCCGGCTTGCTCACAGATAGGGCTGAACCGAGCATGAAATCACTGTGCGCACCACCTCAAATCGGGCCCGAATGGCTCATGCGGACCGCACAAGGCATGCGGTGCAGGCTGCCCAAACCCGCTGCCAAGGCGGCTCGGAGCAGGGCGTGGGGCCCGATCAGCCGGTGTTCTGGACCCCGGCGGCGATCCCGTTGATGGTCCCGTGCACCAGCCTCAGCAGCGGGTCGCTGCCCTCGCGGCGCCAGCCCTCGAGCAGCAGCACCTGCAGCTCGTGGAGCGGGCGCAGCGCCCGTCCGCGGGCGGCGAGGCGTCCGCGCAGGTCGGGCTGGTGGTCGAGCAGGCCACGGCCGCCGCGCACCGCCAGCAGTGCCTCGGCGCAGCGGTCGTACTCCTCGCGCAGGCGCGGCAGCCAGCGGTCGGCGCCGGCGCCCCGGGCCAGCCCGGCGTAGAGGGCGCCGACCTCCCAGTCGGTCTTGAACACCACCATCTCGAGGTTGTCCACGGTGGAGCGGAACCACGTCGACTCGCGGTAGAGCGCCCTGGCCGCCTCCAGCCGGCGGTGATCCTCGGTGACCATCCCCAGCCCGCTGCCCGCCCCGAACCACACCGAGGCGACCACCCTCGCCTGCGCCCAGGAGAAGTGCCACGGGATCGCCCGCAGCGCCCGGGGCAGGGGGTCGGTGGTGCGCCGGGCGGGACGCGAGCCGATCGCCAGCCGCTCGATCGCGTCGATGGGGGTGAAGGCACGGTGGAAGATCGCCATCCCCGGGTCGGCGTACCACTCCTCGTAGACGGCGCGGCTGCGTGCATTGACCTCCTTGACCCAGTCCGGCATCCACGCGGGGTCACCGCCGCCGGTGGCGCTGCTGGCGAGGGCGAGCAGGGTCTCGGCGAGGTGGCCGGCGCCCACCACCGGGTCGTCGAAGCGGAGCGAGATCGACTCCCCCTGCTCGGTCCAGCGCAGCCGCCCGTCGAGGGTGCGCGACGGCTGGGCGAGCACCGCCTCACCGGTGGGCCCGCCGCCGCGGGCGACGGTGCTTCCGCGGCCGTGGAAGATGAAGGGGTGGGCGCCGTGCGCCTCGCAGGCCGCCGCCACCTCGCGGTGGGCGCGGCGCAGCGCCAGGGCGCCGCTGAGATAGCCGCTGGTCTTGGTGGTGTCCGAGTAGCCGAGGAGGACCTCCTGCAGCCCGCCGTGGTGGCCGAGATGCGCCACGTACTCGGGGAGGGCGAACATGGTGCGCAGGGTCTGGCCGCAGGCGTGGAGCGCCTCCTCGTCCTCGAAGAGCGGCGAGATGCGGATGCGTTCGTCGAGCGGCGCGTGGCTGCGCAGCAGCCAGAGGGCGACGACCATCTCGGCCGGGCCACTGCACCCGCTCAGCACCAGCGAGCCGCCGAGATCGGGGTTGCGGCGCAGGAAGTCGGCCCAGACCACCAGGCTGTCGAGCAGCTGGTCCTCGGCACCGCTGTCGGCGGTGGGCGGCCCCGAGGCGCTCAGCTCGGCGAGCAGCGCAGCGGGGTCCCCCCAGAGCCGGTTCGCCCGTGGCGTCGCCGACCTGGCCAGCGCGCGGAGCACCGAGCAGTGGGTGCGCACGTCGAGGTCGAGGAGGTGCAGCCCGGCCAGCCGGCACCAGGCACGCCAGCGGCCCAGCAGCGGCTCCACCAGGTGACCCGCACCGTTGCGCTCCATCTCGGCGGCGATCCGCTCGATGTCGGTGGCGAGGTCGGCGCGGCTGCGGTACGTGGTGGGCGACCCGGTGCCGACCCGCTCGGCCACCACCTCGGCGAGCAGCCGGAGCGCCTCGCCCACGAAGCGCCGCCCGGTGCGGTCGCCGGCATGGATGCGCAGCCAGCGCCGGGTGCGTGGCTCGAGGTCGTCGACGGTCAGCGGCAGGGTCAGTCCGTCGACCGCGCGCAGGGCGAAGTCGCGATGGCGGGCGCGGGCCATCTCCCCGGCGCCGCGCAGCGCCGCCTGCAGGTCGGCGGCGGTGCAGAAGGGATTGCCGTCCTGGTCTCCCCCGATCCAGCTGCCCAGGCGCAGCCGGGCGGGCATGGCGGCGGTCGCCTGCGGCTGGGCGAGGTTCTCCACGGTGATCGCCGCCTCGGCGAGCGGCCCGCGGAGAAAGGTCTCGACGAACCTGACCTCGTCGGCGACGGTGACGGTGGAGTGGCGGACGCTGTCGGTGCGCCAGAGCATCTCGACGGCGACCTCCAGGTCGGCGTCGGCCCCCACCGGAGGGCTGTCTCCGAGCAGCCGCTCGAGGGCGGCGCGCACCTGCTCGAGCCGCCGGCGCAGCGCCAGCCGCCTCGCCTCGGTGGGGTGGGCGGTGAGCACCGGCTGGGCCACGACCCCGGCGAAGATGGCGGGGTCGCTGGCGCGGAGCACCTCGACCGCCCCGCCCGACCGGGCCAGCTCGCGGCTCTGCTCCACCAGCTCGCCGAGGTTGGTGAGGTGGAGCGCGGTGCTGGCGGTGCGCACATCCAGGGCGACCGGCTCGGTCGAGCCGTCGACGCTGACGCGGTCGACGACCCGCTGGAGGGTCTGCAGCAGGATGCCGACGGGGCTCGACACGCCGCCCACTGTACCCGCTCCCGTTTCTCGACAATGTGCGGCCAGGAGGTTCGAGGTGCCACGCAGCTTCCGTCTCACCGCAGAGGGCGCCTGGGAGACCACCGACCGCGGCGCGGAGGTGCTCCAGACCCCCGCGCTCAACAAGGGTGTCGCCTTCACCGAGGAGGAGCGCCACGCGCTCGGGCTGGTCGGGCTGCTGCCCCCGGGGGTGCTCACCCTCGACGAGCAGGCGAGGCGGGCCTACCGCCAGTACCGCGCCCAGCCCACCGCGATGGGCGGGTACGTGTACCTGAAGCTCCTCCACGACCGCAACGAGACCCTCTACTACCGGCTGCTCACCGACCACCTCCACGAGATGCTGCCGGTGATCTACACGCCCACGGTGGGCGAGGCGATCAGGCACTACAGCAGCGAGTTCCGGCGGCCGCGCGGCGTCTACCTCTCCATCGACCATCCCGACGAGATCGGGACGGCGTTCGCCAACTTCCGCGTGGCCGGCGGCGACGTCGACCTGGTGGTCGCCACCGACGGGGAGGCCATCCTCGGCATCGGCGACTGGGGCGTGGGCGGCATCGACATCGCGGTCGGCAAGCTCGCCGTGTACACCGCCGCGGCGGGTATCGACCCCACCCGCGTGATCCCGGTGATGCTCGACGTGGGCACCGACAACCAGGCGCTCCTCACCGACCCCTTCTACGTGGGCAACCGCCACCCGCGGGTGCGCGGCCAGCGCTACGACGACTTCATCGACGCCTACGTTGCTGCCGTGACCGTCCGATTCCCGGGCGTGCTGCTGCACTGGGAGGACTTCGGCCCGGGCGATGCCCGCCGCATCCTCGACCGTCACCGGGAGCGCATCTGCACCTTCAACGACGACATGCAGGGCACCGGGGCGACGGTGCTGGCGGCGGTGCTCTCCAGCGCCCGCAGCGGCGGCGTGGCGCTGCCCGAGAACCGCATCGTGGTCTTCGGCGCGGGCACCGCGGGGTGCGGCATCGCCGACCAGCTCCGTGACGCGATGGTGGCCGGGGGCATGTCGCGCGACGACGCGACGCGCCGGTTCTGGTGCGTCGACCGGCCGGGGCTGCTCACCGACGACCTCGGCGGTCTGCGGGACTTCCAGCAGCCCTATGCGCGGCCGGCCGCCGAGGTGGAGGGCTGGGCGCGGCAGGGTGCGCTCGGCGGCATCACCCTCGAGGAGGTGGTCCGCCGGGTGCGGCCCACCGTGCTCATCGGCACCTCGGCCGTCCCCGGCGCCTTCACCGAGGAGGCGGTGCGCGAGACCGCCCGCCACACCCGCAGGCCGGTCATCCTGCCGCTCTCCAACCCCACCGAGCTGTCGGAGGCGGTGCCCGGCGACCTGCTCGCCTGGACCGACGGCCGCGCCCTGGTGGCCACCGGTGGCCCCGCCGAGCCGGTCACCCACGACCGGGTGACCCACGTCATCGCCCAGGCGAACAACGCGCTGCTCTTCCCCGGCCTCGGGCTGGGCGCCATCGTGTCCCGGGCCGGGCGGGTCACCGACGGGATGCTCGCCGCCGCCGCCGCCGCGGTCGCCGCCGAGGTCGACACCTCCAGGGCGGGGGCGGCCCTGCTCCCCCTGCTCGACGCGGTGCGCGAGGTCTCGGTGGCGGTGGCCTGCGCGGTGGCGCGGACGGCGGAGGCGGAGGGCGTCGCCCGCTCCCCGCTCGGCGCCGGCGTGGAGGCGGGGGTGCGCGCCGCCATGTGGAGGCCGGCCTACCGCCCGGTGCGCCCCTGGGCGACGACCCGCTGAGCCCGCGCCTCAGGCGGACGCGGCGGGCAGGCTGAAGGCGAAGGTGGCCCCGGTGGCGGCGGCGCCGTCCTCCAGCCAGACCCGGCCGGCGTGGGCCTCGACCAGGCCGCGGACGATGGCCAGGCCCAGGCCCGCCCCTCCCCCGCCGTCCCCACCGCCGCCGCGGGCGAAGCGGGTGAAGAGACGCTCCCGCAGCTCCTCGGGAACCCCGGGCCCGAGGTCGACGACCCGGACCACCACCATCGAACGGGCGCCGCGCACCGCGCGCACCGTGATCGGGCTGCCCGCCGGCGCGGCGCGGTCGGCGTTGCGGAGCAGGTTGTCGAGAACCTGCCCCAGCCGGTCCCAGTCGGCGACCACCTGGAGCCCCGCGGTGTCGCCCTCCCACCGCACCGGGCGCGACGGCGAGACCACGTGGAGGCGGTCGACCGCGGCCTCGACGGCGTCGGCCAGGTCGACCGGCTCGAGGCGCAGCCGCAGCGCGCTGCCCTCGATCCGCGCCATGTCGAGCATGTCCCCGACCAGCCGGTCGAGCCGCCGGGCCTCGACGGAGATGCTCTCGACCTCGTCGCGGAGCTGGGGCCGGAGGTCGGGATGGGCGAGCAGGCCGGTGCTGTTGGTGAGGATGCTGCCCAGCGGGGTGCGGAGCTCGTGGGAGACGTTGGCGAGGAAGTCGCGGCGCACCCGGTCGCTCTCCTCCAGGACGCGCACCTGCTGCTCGGTCCGCGCCAGCCGCACCGCCACCGCCGCCGCCTCGGCCTGCTCGCGGTTGAGCCGGGCGAGCTCCTCGTTGGCGCGGCGGAGCTGCTGGGTCAGCGCCTCCGCCGCCAGCTGGGAGCGGCGCCGCCGCGAGCCCACGCCGCCGACCAGCCCCGCGGCGCCGAAGAAGACGGCGAGGTACACCAGGTCCTGCTCGCCGCCGATGCTCAGGGTGTGCAGCGGTGGGACGATGAACCAGTCGACGAGCAGGAAGCTGGCGGCGGCGGCGAGAAGCGCCGGCACCAGGCCGAATCCCACGCCCAGCAGCGCGACCAGCCCGAGGTACAGGAACACGTAGTCGCGGTGCTGCGGCGCACCCAGCGGCACCAGCACCGCGGTGAGCGCCAGCGGTCCGAGCACGGCCGCGGCCGGCCCGGCGGCGCCGTCGAGGCGGCTGGAGGTCCCGTCCGAGCGCATGCCGGCATTGTCCCGAGAAGCGCGGCGCATCCGCCGGGAGGCGCCGAGGCCCGTTGCTAGCATGTGGGCGCATGAAGGGCTCACGGCTCGTCCGCGACCTCGGACTGCAGGTGGGCGCCCGCCAGGTGCTGGACCGGCCCGCCGACCTCGCCGCCTACGGATACGACGCCTTCGGCGCATCGGGCGAGCGTCACCTCCCCGACGCCGTGGTCTTCCCGGGCTCGACCGCCGAGGTCTCCGCGGTGGTCCAGGTGTGCGCCGACCACGAGGTCGCCGTGGTCCCCCGCGGCGCCGGCACCGGCTACTCGGGCGGCGCCGTGCCCCGGGCGGGCGGGGTGGTGATCAGCCTCACCCGGATGAGCGCGGTGCTCGGTCTCGAGCCCGAGGCGATGCGGATGCACGCCGAGGCGGGGATGGTCACCGCCGCGATCCACCGGCGCGCCCTGGGCTGCGGGCTCCACTACCCGCCCGACCCGGGCTCCTCGTCCACCTGCACCATCGGCGGCAACGTCGCCTGCAACGCCGCCGGTCCGCACACGCTGCGCTACGGCACCACCGCCGACCACCTGGTCGGGGCGACGGTGGTGCTCGCCGACGGCCGGGTCGCCCACCTCGGCGAGGGCGGCGACGGCGGTGCCGACCTCCTCCGCATGGTCTGCGGGTCGGAGGGCACGCTGGGGATCGTGACCGAGGTGCTGCTCCGCCTGCTGCCGGCGCCGGCGGCGCGGTCGACGGTCGCGGCCGGCTTCGCCGGCATGGAGGAGGCGGCCACCGCGGTGGCCGCGCTCAGTGCCGCCGGCCTCGTGCCCGCCGCCGTCGAGTTCCTCGACTCCGCGGCGCTGCGAGCCGTGGCGCGCACCGGGGTGGACGCCTACGCCCCCGACGCCGGCGCCCTGCTGCTGGTCGAGCTCGAGGGCGACCCCGCCAGCGTCGCCTCCGAGCTGGACGCCGCCATGACCGCGATCGCCACGGGCTCGCCGGAGGGGGTCGAGATGGCCGCCGACCCCGCCGGCCAGCGCCGGCTGTGGGCGGCGCGCAAGGCGATCAGCGCGGCCGTGGCCACGGTGATGATCGGCAAGGTCAACGAGGACGTGGTCGTGCCCCGCGACCGCATCGCCGAGCTGGTCGCCCGGGTGCGTCGCCTCGGCGCCGAGCACTCGGTGCCGGTGGTCAACTTCGGGCACCTCGGCGACGGCAACCTCCACGCCACCTTCCTCATCGACCCCCGCCTCCCCGGTGACCGCGCCCGGGGCGACGCCGCCGCCGCCGGCCTCTTCGACACCGTGCTCGACATGGGTGGCGCGATCACCGGCGAGCACGGCGTCGGCTCCACCAAGCTCGCCCACGTCGAGCGCCAGCTCGGCCCCGGCACCGTGGCGCTGATGCAGCGGATCAAGGGCGCGTTCGACCCGGCCGGACTGATGAACCCGGGGATCAAGGTGCCGAGCCGGTCGTGGGAGGCTCCGGCGACGCCTCACTCCTCCGCCAGCAACGACGCTCCGTAGTCCGTGTGGGTGATCACGTTGGCCAGGTCGCGGCCGTCGGGCTCGGCGTCCATGGCGGCCTCATAGATGAACGAGTAGACATTGGTCAGCGTCCAGTCGCCGAAGCCGACCTCCGCGAGCGCGCGGGGGAGGTCGGGGTCGGTGTCGCCGCGCTCGAGGGTCTCGGTGGCCGCCTGGTAGAGGGCCACCAGGATGCGCAGCTCCACCTCGTACTCCTCGATCAGCTCCTCGCGGGCCTTCTCGGCCTTGAGCTTCGCCAGGGTGCGGCGCAGCTGGCCGATCTCGATCTGGTATTCGTCCACGCGCTCAGCGCCGCACCCGGGTGAGCAGCTCGACGAGGCCCCCGTCGGGGTCGAGGACGTAGGCGGTGCGCTCGC
>JAXDLS010000253.1:0-4254 GCA_034666485.1 Chloroflexota bacterium | reverse complement strand
CAACTCCCTCCGGGAAACCGCAGTCCGGGTTCGCTATCCTGTCCCCACGTGGTGGTACCTGGCGGATACACCCTCGCCGCCGGCCCCGCCGCTGCAAGGGAGGTGGGATATGGAACGACGACGGAGTGGTCCACGTTCGCTGGCCGGGATCGCCGTGCTGGCGGGCACCGTCGCCTCGCGCTGAGCTCGGTCGAGCCGGCGAGTGCGGCCACCATGGGGACGAGCTCTGCGCCGCCGGGCTTCTCGCACCGGGCGAGCACCGGCTCCGGTGGCGGCGGGACGAGATGGTCGAGCTCCGGCGCGAACGGATCGCCAGGCCAGACCAGGTACACCTCGGGAGGCGGCTGGTCCAGCACCCGGGGCAACGGCAGCGGCTACGGCGGCAGCGCGACCAGGAGCAGCTCCGCCACCGGCGGCTCGAGCACCCCGCCGCGCCCGCCGAGGTCGTCCACCACCCGGAGCAGCTCCGGGAACGGCTGGGGTGGCAGGAGTGCCGGCACCACCACCCAGAATCCGCCCGGTCAGACCAGGGTCCGGTGGCAGCAGCCCTCCCACCAGCAGACGCAGCAGGGCGGCACCACATCCGGTCAGACCAGGGTCCGGTGGCAGCAGCCCTCCCACCAGCAGACGCAGCGGAGCAGCAACAGCGGGTGGTCCAACGGCAACGGCCACCACGACCCCTCGAGGAACGGCAACAGCGGCACCGGCAAGGCCAGCTGGAACCCCCGCAACGGCTCCTGGCGGCACGACTCCACCGACTGGCACCACTGGGACAACAGCTGGCGCGACCAGCGGTTCCACAACGACCACTTCCGCGACTCGCGCCACGAGCACGGGTTCTTCCGCGACCACCAGCACAGCTTCTGCGACGTCCATGACTGCGACCGCTTCCACTTCGACGAGTTCCGCAGCGAGGACCGCAGCTTCCGTCAGGACTGCGACTCGCTGATCACCTTCCACAGCGTCCGGTCGCTGCTCGACTTCCTCGACAGCGACGTCTCGCTGCGCGACTTCTTCGAGCTGCACGGCGAGCTCTTCGACTTCCTCGTCCACCACTCCGACTGGTCGGGCGACTTCGACAACAACTGCTCGTTCATCGACCTGCACCTGTAGGAGCGGGCAGCCATACCGGCCGGCAGGCCGGACCGGAGGGGGTGCGGACCACCGCACCCCCTCCGCGCGTGTCAGGGGAGGAGGGGCTAGGGCAGCGCGGGCGGCGAGTCCCGCCGGTGGCCGAAGTCGAAGAGGCCCATCAGGTCGCCGATCGCCGGGGCGTTCCCGGGCACGTAGGGGTCGTCGCCCCGGGTCTCGGGATCGGGCAGGTTGTCGGTGCTGCGCTCCGAGAGCGGCGACAGCCGCCAGTTGCGCTCGATGAACTTGAGCACCGACACGTGGTCGGCGTAGGTGTGGTCGACCGCCCCCGTCCGGGCGTACGGAGAGACCACCAGCATCGGCACCCGGGGGCCGTCCCCGAAGAAGGTCACCGGCTGGATGTACCCGGAGTCGTAGTAGCCGCCGCCCTCGTCGAAGGTGACCAGGATGGCGGTGTCGGCGAAGAGCCTCGGCTGCGCCATCACCCGCTTCACCACGTCCCGGGTGAAGTCCTCGAAGAGCGCCAGGGTCGAGGAGGCGGGGTGCCCGTCGTTGTCTCCGGGCTTCACGAAGGAGACCGCGGGGAGGCGTCCGGAGGCGACCGCGGCGGTGAAGTCCTCGTAGCCGTGGAGGGTGGCGCGCTGCGCCGGGTCGGTCATGATCGAGGTGGCGTACTGCATCGGATCGCAGATGCCGCAGTACTCCGCGGTCGGGTGGCCCCGGTTCCAGCCCACCCCGTAGTACCCCCACGAGATGTGCCGGGCGGCGAGCGCGTCGCCGACGGTCCGGAACCGCTGGGGGGTGACGGTGAAGTGGTCGGGACCCAGCGGTGCGGGGGTGCCGTCGGCGAGGTAGCCGGGGTCGTAGTTGTTGAGCAGGTAGTAGGCGCCGTCCGCGCAGTCGCCGCTGCGGAAGGCGCGGTGGTCGTCGAGGAAGGAGCGGATCGCCCCGACCCCGGGCTGGGAGCGGTCGGAGCAGTTCGAGTAGGTGCCCCCGCTGTAGCCGTCCTGGGTGAAGTTGTTGTTGGTCCCCGGCTTGGGGTTGGGGTTCTCCACCTGGTTCTGCGGCGGCTGCGTCGGATGGCCGGCGGCGTCCTGGTGGTAGGCGGCGTCGCCGGTGCCGAGGGCGATGTGGTTGGCGCCGGTCCCCCCCATCTCCGCCTGGTGATTGTTGTCGGAGCTCGCGTAGTGATCGGCGAGGAAGCGCAGCACCGGAGCATCCCCCGCGCTCATGCTGTAGTAGCCCATCTGCAGGTCACCCTGGTGGATGGGCTGCGGAGGGAAGGCACCGTTGTCGAAGCCCGCGGTGTTCGCGGTCCAGACCCAGAGGTCGTTGCGGCCGCCGTCGACCTGCTGCCACATCTGGTAGAAGCGGTGGATGGGATCGCCCGTGTACGCGGCGTAGGGGACGTACCGGGTGATCCGGTACGGGCAGTTCGGCAGGGTGGCCGGGAACCGCGTATCCGGCACGTTCGGAGGCAGACCCCTGGCCGAGGTGGTGTCCGGCCGGGGCAGCGCCGGGTATGCGAGGGTCTTCGGAGGCGTCAGCCGGTAGACGTCGATGTCGGCGGCCTGGCGCTGCACCGAGCCGCTCGCCTCGGGACCGCACTCGCCGGCAGCGGTGACGATCCCCTGCGACAGCAGGGTGCGGGCGTGCTGACCCGCCGGCGGTGTCCAGGTGGCGAAGACGTGGTCGTAGGTGCGGTTCTCGCCGATGACGACGATCACGTGCTTGATCGGCGTCTGGGTGGCGGTGGAGCCGGCATCGCCGGACGCGGCCCGGGTCGGGGAGCCCAGGCTGGCCCCTGCGCCCGCGGCCAGCGTCCCCGCGAGCAGCAGTCCCAGCCCGGCGGCGCGGCCGCGCCCCCGCCGGGTACGAGAGCAGCGCGTCAGCGTCATCCCACTTCCTCCTCTGCGGGCGTCCTGCGAGAGCGCGGGCGCACCGGGCCCGCCAGCCGATCCCAGGATGAGAGATGGGCGGAGAAGGTTCGATCAACCGCGGATCAAGAGGTGGGAGAGGGGGGCCGACCGTCCCGAACCGGTTCAGCCGGGCTGGGGTGCGGCCTCGCCCCGGGGCGCGCCGTGGGCCCTCCGGCGCTTCCCGATGACCTCGACGACGCGCTCCTCGGCGCCGCGGGCGAGGTCGGCGAGGATCTCGTGGGCGTTGATCCCGCGGGTGCGGGGCACGCGGTGCCACACCCCGTCGGAGTCGAGCTCCCAGGCGAGGCGGTCGTCGGCGAGCAGCACGTCGACGATGGTCTCCAGCCGCGCCCGCAGCCGGGGGTCGAGCACCGGCACGACCGCCTCGACACGGTCGTCGAGGTTGCGCGCCATGATGTCCGCGGAGCCGATGTGCCACTCCGCGGCATCGTCGGCGCCGAATCCGTAGATGCGCGAGTGCTCGAGCCAGCGCCCCACCAGCGAGCGCACCCGGATGTGCTCGGACATGCCCGGCACCCCGGGACGCACCGAGCAGGTGCTGCGCACGATCAGCTCGACGTGCGCGCCCGCCGTCGAGGCGGCGTACAGGGCCTCGATGATCTCCGGGTCGACGACGTGGTTGGTCTTGATGACGATGCGGCCCCGGCTCCGCGCCTGGCGGCCGATCAGCTCCAGCAGGCCGGGACGCAGCGTTCGCGGCGCCACCAGCAGCCGCCGGTAGCGCCGCTGCCGGCTGTACCCGGTGAGGTAGTTGAAGAGGTCGGTGAGGTCGGCACCGAGCTCGGGGTCGCAGCTGAACAGCCCCAGGTCCTCGTAGAGGCGCGCCGTCTGCGGGTTGTAGTTGCCCGTGCCGACGTGGCAGTAGCGACGGATGGCGCCGCCCTCGCGGCGCACCACCAGCGCGGTCTTGGCATGGGTCTTCAACCCCACCATGCCGTGGACCACGTGCACGCCGGCGCGCTCCAGCACCCGCGCCCAGGCGATGTTCGCGGCCTCGTCGAAGCGGGCCTTCAGCTCCACCAGCGCCACCACCTGCTTGCCCGCCTCGGCGGCGGCGATGAGGTCGCGGACGATCGCTCTGTCGACGTCCGAGGTGCGGTTCAGGGTCTGCTTGTTGGCGAGCACGTCGGGGTCGCGCGCCGCCTGCTCGATGAAGGCCTCGACCGAGGTGGCGAAGGACTCGTAGGGGAGGTGGACGAGCAGATCGCCCTCCCTGATCATC
>JAXDLS010000252.1:0-5480 GCA_034666485.1 Chloroflexota bacterium | reverse complement strand
TGGAGACGGCACGGAGCCCGTCGGCATGTGTGTTGACCCAGTCAGCGGCGTCGCCGACCACGCGCGCAACAAGGCCCGGGTCGTGGTAGGGCGCATCGCTCAGGGCACGGATGTGGGCAGCTGCGCGATCGGCGTCCTCATCGTGCGCCCGCTGGAGCCGGCGGGCGCGTGCGACCGTCGACTGGTGGTCTTCGTGAGCCTGAGCCTGCAGCCGGAGCGCGTTGGTCCGCTGGAACTCCCGATCTGCCGTCACAGTCCCTGGCGGCGCACTGTCCATGGCCTTGGAGAGGCGGTCGACCTCCGCACCGTGGTGATCGGCCCTGTCCCTCGCCTCAGCAGCGTCCTCCTCAAGACGGCGGGCGTCGAGTTTCGCCTGACGGAGGGCGGCGCTATACGTCATGAGGGCGGTGCCGGCGCCGCCGTGGGCGTCGCTGGCCCGGACGAGGTCGTCATGCAGGTGGACATGATGGGGAACAAAGGCGTCTGCCGCCTCCCCCTGCCAATCGATGTGCTCGAAGAGCCGTTTGAGCACATCGGCGTCTGCGCTCAGATCACTGGCGCAGCGCAGGCAATCACGGGCGACGGCGTCGAGTGCGTCGACATCGCCCGGTGCCGGATCGAAGCCCAGGGCGGGGAAGGAGTAGGTGGCCATCGCAGCTGGCGAGCATCGTATCCCTGCCATTACACCGCGCGCATGTCCTTGCTCTCTCTGAGCCCGACGAGCTGGATCCGGCTCAGCCGCCCGGAGCCGGACCCTCCCCGAGCGCGACGCGCAGCTCCTCCACGTCGGTGGTGGGAGCGTCGCAGACGAAGCCGCGGCAGACGTAGGCGGTCGCCCGGCCGCCGACCGGCGGGCGATCGGCGAGCAGCGGGACGCCGTCGGCCTCGCCCCAGGCGAGCACCCGCCAGGGATGCCAGCCGCCGAGCACGGCGCGGACCATCTCGCGGGTGTCGGCGGCCCCGGCGTCACCGGCGACGGCCACCTCGCGGGTGTCGGCGAGGGCGAGGTCGAGCGCCCAGGCGAGGTTGCCCAGCCCCACCGGGGCGCGGCCGATGGCGGCGGCGAGCGGCGCCACGGTGCGCTCTGCGATCTCCCGCCAGCGGGCCTCGCCGCTGAGCAGCGCGAGCCGCAGCAGCGCCAGCGCCGCGGTCGACCGCCCCGCCGGCACGGCGTTGTCGTCGAGGGTGCGGGGCCGTACCAGCAGCGGGTCGCCGTCGATCGAGGTGTCGTAGAAGCCGGCGGAGGGCTCGTAGTAGCGGTCGACCATGCCCTCGGCGAGCTCGCGAGCGCTCGCGTACCAGCGCGGCTCCCCGGTCACCTCGTAGAGGGTGAGCAGGGCGTCGACCAGGGTGGCGACGTCCTCGAGGAAGCCGGTGATCTTGGCCGCGCCGTCCTTCCAGGTGCGCAGCACCACGCCGTCGCGCACCAGCTGGTCGAGGAGGAACGACGCCAGCGCCCGCGCCGCCTCGACGTAGTCGGGACGGTCGAGGGCGCCGCCGGCCTCGGCGAGGGCGCGCAGCATCAGCGCGTTCCAGGAGGTGACCACCTTGTCGTCGCGTCCGGGATGCACCCGCAGCTCGCGGGCCGCGTACAGCCGGCCGCGGATCTCGTCCACCTGCTCGCGCATCGCGGGGGCGTCGAGGTCGAGGGTGACGGCCACCTGCTCGAGCGGGAAGGGCAGCGAGAGCACGGTGGCGCCGTGCTCGAAGTTGCCGCCGGGGACGACGCCGAAGATGCGCGCCGCCAGGGCGCCGTCCTCGTCGCCGAGCACCTCGCGCAGCTGCGCCGGGGTCCAGACGAAGAACCTCCCCTCCTCGCCCTCGCTGTCGGCGTCCTGGGAGGACGCGAACCCGCCGCCGGGCAGGCGCATCTCGCGGAGTGCGTAGTCGAGCACCTCGGTGGCCACCCGCCGCCACCGTTCCTCGCCGCTGAGCTGCCAGGCGTGGAGGTACACCGGCGCCAGCTGGGCGTTGTCGTAGAGCATCTTCTCGAAGTGGGGCACCGCCCACTGCCCGTCGACCGCGTAGCGGTGGAAGCCGCCGCCGACCTGGTCGTAGATGCCGCCGCGGGCCATGCGGTCGAGGGTCACCGATGCCGCCTGCCAGAGCCCGGCGTCGCCGCCGGCGCGGTGACGGCGCAGCAGGAGGTCCAGGGCCGCGGCGTGGGGGAACTTCGGCGCACGGCCGAAGCCGCCGTAGCGCGGGTCGGTGTCCTGCACCAGCTTGCGGCAGGCCTCGTCGAGCGGCGCGGCGCTCAGCTCGCCCTCCGGCAGCCGCGGCGGCGCCAGCGCCTGGCGGAGCTGAGTGCCGGTCTGGTCGACCGCCTCGCGCTGCTCGCGGTAGGCCTGGGCGACGGCGCGCAGGATGCTGGGGAAGCCGCGCATCTGCATGCGGTCCTCGGGCGGGAAGTAGGTGCCGCCGTAGAAGGGCACACCCCGGGGGGTGAGGAAGACCGTCATCGGCCAGCCGCCCTGGCCGGTGAGCGCGACCACCGCCTGCATGTAGATGCCGTCGACGTCGGGCCGCTCCTCGCGGTCGACCTTGATGTTGACGAAGAGCTCGTTCTGCACCGCCGCGATGGCGGGGTCCTCGAAGGACTCGTGGGCCATCACGTGGCACCAGTGGCAGGCGCTGTAGCCGACGCTCAGCAGCACCGGCCTGTCGAGCCGCCGCGCCTCCTCGAAGGCCTCGTCGCACCAGGGCCACCAGTCCACCGGGTTGTCCCGGTGCTGGAGCAGGTAGGGGCTGGTCTCTCCGGCGAGGCGGTTGGGCATGCCCTGCACGCTAGCGCATGCGTCACCCGGACCGAGAGGACGCGGCCGGGCTCCTGGCTGCCCAGGCCAGCGCCGCCAGGGCCACGAGGGTGGTCAGCCCGGCCAGGGCGGCGATCCCCAGCCAGCGCGCCAGCAGCGCCGGGTGCCGGTAGGCCGGCGGCCCGGGGATGCGCTGGAGGCGGTGGACCCAGAGCCCGTCCCGGGTTCCCGCGTAGACCGCCCGGCTGGCGGCGTCGGTGGCGATGGCGAGCACGCCGACGGGGAGGCCGGGGGCGGCGCGCACCCAGTCGTCGCCGCCGTCGGTCGTGATCAGCACCGCGTAGCCGTCGGTGGCCAGGTAGACCGCGGAGGTGACCGGGCTGGTCTCGAAGGCGGCCAGCCCGGTCACCGCCGGCGGCCCGGCGAGCAGGCTCCGGGGAAGGAGGAGCAGCGACCGGCCCCAGCCGCCCGCCGGGCTGCGCCGCCAGACGGTGCCGTCGGCCGCCACCGCCACCACCACACCGGGCAGCGCCGCGGTGGTGACCAGCAGCCGTGCGGAGGCTCCGAGGTCGGGGCTGCCCGGGTCGACCACCGCCGCGCCCGCTCCGAGCCGGACGACGTGGCCGCCGCGGAGCGCCCACCCCGGCGCGCCCCCCGGGGTCGCTCCGCCCGCCCCGCCCGCGGGGCGCTCGCAGACCGGCGGAGCGGAGCTGCCGGGCAGCGGCAGGCAGCGGGGACGGCCGCCGGCGGTCGCGAGCAGCCCGTGGCCGGCGGGCACCACCGCGCTCACCGCCTCGCCGCGCAGCCCCACCGGCACCCACCAGGGCTCCGCCGCCGCGGTCGCCGCCGCCGGGCCGGCGGCGAGCAGCCCCAGCGCCAGCGGCACCGCGGCGAGCGCCCGCCGCCACCGCTCACTGCCCATAGAGCCCGGGGATGATGGCGACGGCGATGCCGATCTCGAGGGCGGAGTGGATCGCGATCGCCGGCCAGAGCGAGCCGGTCCAGCGGGTGAGCGCGCCCAGCACGAGGCCGAGCACGAGGGTGATCGGCACCAGCGCCGAGGCCGGCCCCTCGTAGAGCACGGCGACGTGGGCGAGGCCGAAGAGCAGCGCCTGGGCGGCGTTCGCCGCCGCCGGCCGCATGGTGCGCTCCAGGACGCCGAGCAGCAACCCGCGGAACTGCAGCTCCTGGGCGGCGGCCTGGAGGACGTAGGCCGGGCCGAGCAGGGGAAGGTCACGGCGCAGCGCCGCCACCGGGATGCCGAGGCGGCCCAGCGGCTCGGCGGGGAGCGCCAGGGCGATGGTCACCACCGCGGCGACGCCGAGGACGGCCACCGCCAGCACCGCCGGCCGGGCGCCGAGCAGCCGCAGCCGCGGCCGCCACCGCTCCGGCAGCCAGCGCAGCGCCACCGCGATGATCGCCAGGGTGCCGGCCAGGTACACGACGTCGGAGACGAGCACCTCGGCGTCGAAGGAGAGCCGCCCGCCCGCGACCCGCGCGAGCATGGGCGGGGTCGCCGACCAGGCGCAGTAGGGCAGCACCACCGAGGCCACCGCCAGCAGGACGGCGCGCATCTCGGCGAGCCTCCCCCAGACCATGGCCACGCCGGCGAGCACCAGCGCGACCCCGGCCAGGCGCAGGTCGAAGGGATCGACGCCGACCGGGTCGGTGTCGAAGAGCCGCGGGCCGAGCAGGACCACCGCCAGCGCGGCGGCGGCGATCACCAGCGCCAGCAGGGGCCGGCGCCAGGACGCTCCATGCGGGGGGGAGGGGACACCGGACCCGTCCACGCGACGCTCCATCACCCTGTGTATAGCGGGCCGGCGACCGCGTGCGCCGCACTTCCGGTAGCCTTACCGGCGGCCATGAGCGTGACGATTCTGGTGGGCGGCCAGTGGGGCGACGAGGGCAAGGGGAAGGTCATCGACCTCCTCGCCGACGGCGTGGACATGGTGGTCCGCTCCCAGGGGGGCAACAACGCCGGCCACACCGTGGTCAGCGGGGGGCGCGAGTTCCGCTTCCAGCTCATCCCCAGCGGCATCCTCTACCCCCAGGTCACCTGCGTGATCGGCCACGGCATGGTGGTCGACCCCCGGGCCTTCCTGGCCGAGCTCGACACCCTCCGCGGCCAGGGCATCAGCACCGACAACCTGGTGATCAGCGACCGGGCCCACATGGTGATGCCCTATCACCCCGCCTTCGACAAGCTCGGCGAGCAGCAGCGCGGCGACGACCGGCTGGGCACCACCGCCCGCGGCATCGGCCCCACCTACGAGGACAAGGTGCGGCGCATCGGCTTCCGCATCGGCGACCTCCAGAAGCCCAGGTTCATGGAGAAGAAGCTGCGCTTCGTGCTCCGTCTCAAGAACGAGGCGCTCACCAGGCTCTACGGGGTCGACCCCTTCAACGAGCAGACCATCCTCGACGAGTACATGCAGTACGGCGAGCTGCTCGAGCGCTACATCCGCGACATCTACCCGATCGTCCAGGGCGCCATCGCCCGCGGCGACCGCATCCTCCTCGAGGGCGCCCAGGGGGTGATGCTCGACATCGATCTCGGCACCTACCCGTACGTCACCTCCTCGGCGCCGACCGCGGGTGGGGCCTGCACCGGCAGCGGCATCCCTCCCTCGCGGATCTCCAAGACCATCGGCGTCTTCAAGGCGTACACCACCCGGGTGGGCTACGGCCCCTTCCCCACCGAGCTCCACGACGGCCTCGGCGAGC
>JAXDLS010000251.1:0-3150 GCA_034666485.1 Chloroflexota bacterium | reverse complement strand
TCAGGCGCCAGAGCGCGGCGCCGGTCGCGTAGCGGCGGATCTCGTCGTCCTCGTTGACGTTGACGAGCCACTGGGCGAGCGTGGTGGCGGGGGCGCCGGGCGCGGTTCCGGCCCCGCCGGTGACGGTCACTGTGGTGCGGCGTTGTGTGGCTGCCATGTCGTCTTCCCAATGCCCGTTCGCTGAGCCGCGCCCCGCCGGGCGGTCGGGCGGCGCTGCCCGTGTAGGAGAGAACGGCCGGTGACGGACGAGACTTGCGCGCCGTCCGACCCCACGGGCGTGGCGCCCAGGGGCGGCGGCGTGCGAGTGTGTGCGGATGCCCGACCAGCCCGCCGAGACCCTCCTCGGGCTCGACCTCGGCACCACCCGCATCAAGGCGGTGCTGATCGACCCTGCCGGGGTGGAGCGGGCCACCGCCGCCGGCCCGACCCCGTTCGCCACCGGCCCGGAGGGGGCGGAGATGACCGTCGACGATCTGCTCGCCGCGGTGGCGGCGGTGCTCGAGCGGCTGGGGCCGCGGCGGGCCGCGGTGGCGGCGGTGGGCGTCGCCGGGATGGCCGAGTGCGGTGCGCCGCTCGACCTCGCCGGTCAGGCCCTGGGGCCGGTGATCGCCTGGTACGACCCCCGTGGCGCGGAGGTGGTCGAGCGGCTGGTGCGCGACGGCGGCGAGGCGCTCGCCGAGCGCACCGGCCGCCGCCTGCGGACGGTGTCGTCGGTGGCCAAGCTGGGCTGGTGGGTGGAGCGGGCGGGGCGCCCCCCGGGCGGCTGGCTGGGGGTGCCGGAGCTCTGCGTCCACGCGCTCGGCGGCGCCGCGGTCACCGATCCCAGCCTGGCCAGCCGCACCGGCTGGTACGACGTCGCCGCCCGCGCCTACCTCTCCGATGTCGCCGCCGCCATCGGTGTCCCCGTCTCGGCGCTGCCCCCGGTGGTGGCCGCGGGCAGCGTGGCCGGCCGGGTGAGCGCAGCCGCCGCCGCCTGGTCGGGGCTGGCCGCCGGGGTCCCGGTGACCCCGGCGGGCCACGACCACCTCGCCGCCGCCGCGGGCTGCGGCGCCGGCCCCGCCGACCTGGTCGACTCGGTGGGCACCGCCGAGTCGCTGGTGCGGCGCCTGCCCGGCGCGGAGCGCCTCCTCCCCGGCACCCTGGCGCAGGCCCTGGAGCTGGGGGCGGCGGTGTCGGCGCGGCCCGACGGCGACGGCTGGGCGGTGCTGGGCCGGGGGCCGCGAGCGGGGACGGTGCTCGCCGCCGTCGCCGCCGCCCTCGGGTCGCCGCCGCTGGAGGAGCTGGACGCCGCCGCCGTCGAGGGCGCCAGCCTGGAGGTGGCGGGCATGGTCGACGCCGTTCTCGGCGGCGAGGAGCCGTCGCTCCCCTCCGCGCCCCGGGGCGAGCTCTGGGGGGCGGTGCTCGAGGAGCTGGCCCGCCGCACCGCCGCCGCCGCCGCCCTCTGCGCGCGGCTCGCGGGGCCGGCGGAGCGGGTCCTGGTGGTGGGCGGCGGCGCCCGCAGCCTGCCCTGGCTGCGGGCCAAGGCGCGGCGGCTGCCGGCGCCGCTGTGGCGCGCCGGGACCGGCGAGGCGGCGGCGCGCGGCGCGGCGGTGGCGGCCGGGGTGGCGGCGGGCTGGTGGCCCGACGCCGGGGCCGCCCCCCCGCCGGCGCTCGAGCCGGTCGTGGCGGCAAGCTCGCAGCCCGGCGCGCGGTCCGCTGGATGACCGCGGATAATCGTATGCTGTGACTATAACAAGTTGTTAAGTCCTCCACGGAGGTGCTGACCCATGGGGAACCGAGTCCGAGCCCTGCTGCTCGCCATCACCGCCGGCTCGCTGCTGGTGGTCACCCGCCGGCGCCGCCGTGCACCGGGCGCGGTGGTGAAGGAGAAGGTCGGGAAGGCCGAGCGCGCCGCCCGCAAGGCCGCGAAGCGCTGACGGCTACCCCGCCGGCGCCGCGTCCGCCGTGGGGGCGGCGATGCCGAGGGCCTCGCAGACCCGCGGATTGACCACCCGTCCGTCCCGGGTGACCAGCGTCTCCCGGGTGATCTGGTCGTCCGGGTCCAGCCTCACCGCGCCCTCCTTCACCAGGTGCTGGAGGAAGGTGGCCACGTTCTTCGCGTACATCTGGCTGGCGTGCTGGGGCACCGTCGCCGGCAGGTTGACGGCGCCGACCACCGAGACGCCGTGGGCGACGACCACCTCGCCGGCCTCGGTGAGCTCGCAGTTGCCGCCCTGCTCGGCGGCGAGGTCGACCACCACCGAGCCCGGTGCCATCCCCTCGACCATCGCCGCGGTGACCAGCACCGGGGCCTTGCGGCCGGGCACCAGGGCGGTGGTGACGACCACGTCGCTGGCGGCCACCACCTTGGCCATGAGCTCCTGCTGGCGCCGGTAGAAGGTCTCGTCCTGGGCCTTGGCGTAGCCGCCCGCGTCCTCGGCGGCGACCTCCTCGACGGGCAGCTCGACGAACTTCGCCCCCAGGCTCTCGACCTGCTCCTTCACCGCGGGGCGGACGTCGTAGGCCTCGACCACGGCGCCGAGGCGGCGCGCGGTGGCGATCGCCTGGAGCCCGGCGACGCCGGCGCCGACCACCAGCACCCGGGCGGGCGCGATCGTCCCCGCGGCGGTGGTGAGCATGGGGAAGATCTTGGGCAGCATCCCCGCGGCGACCAGCACCGCCTTGTAGCCGGCGAGGTTGGCCTGGGACGAGAGCGCGTCCATGCTCTGGGCGCGGGTGATCCGCGGCATCAGCTCCATGGAGAGGGTGACGAGCCCGCGCTCGGCGAGGGTGCGCACCGCGGCCGAGCCGGAGAGCGGGTTGCAGAAGCCGATCAGGACCGTGCCCTGCGGCGGCCCCGGGGTCTCGTCCGCCAGCGCGGCGGCGTCGACGGTGGCGACCACGGCGGAGCGCAGCACCTCGGCGCGATCGGCGATGCGCGCACCCTTGGCGGTGTAGGCCTCGTCGAGGAAGCCCGCAGCCTCGCCCGCCCCGGTCTCCACGACCACCTCGAGCCCGAGCTTGGTCAGGAGCGGCACCACCGCGGGAACGGTGGCGACGCGCTTCTCCCCCGCCCCGGTCTCCCGGGGGACGCCGACGGCGGTTGGCACCTTCTCCTCCTTGGAAAGTCCGGAGCGCCGCCCTGTATATCACGGGGACGCGGCCGGGGGG
>JAXDLS010000250.1:0-3536 GCA_034666485.1 Chloroflexota bacterium | reverse complement strand
GTCGCCGCCATGCTCCTCTGTGGCTCGGTGGCCTGGATCCCGCACGATGTCCACCTGCTCATCCCCCTGTTTGCGGCGCTGGGGCTGGTGGCCGTCCACGGCCGTCGCGCAGCCCGCTCGGTCCGGGTCGGGCTCATCGCCGCGGTGCTCGCCCTCGCGGTGCTGACGCCGCTGCTGATCGCCGGTTCGTCGATGCCCTCGCTGCTCGCGGCGAGCCACGGCCGCTGGTGGTGGTTCCAGCTTCAGCTCTGGTCGGCGCCGGCGCTGGCCGCCGCGGTGCTGCTCGTCACCCTGGGCGGGTGGGCCGGCCGCTCCGCCGCGGCGCCGCGGGGTGCGCCGCGTACACTCGTCGAGAGTGCCTGAGGACAGCTCCCGCCCCTCCGCACCGGCGGGCCCCGTGATCGGCGTGCTGGCCCTCCAGGGGGACGTCCGCGAGCACCGGGCGGCGCTGGAGGCGAGTGGGGCGCGGACCGCCGGGGTCCGCACCGCCGCCGAGCTCGAGGCCGTCGACGCCCTCGCCATCCCGGGCGGCGAGTCGACCACGCTGAGCCGGCTGATCCGCGTCTTCGGCCTGGAGGAGCCGCTGCGCCGGCGGCTCGAGGCGGGGATGCCCTGCCTGGCCACCTGCGCGGGGATGATCCTGCTCAGCCGCAGCATCCTCGACGGGCGCCCCGACCAGCTCGCGCTGGGGGTCCTCGACCTGGACGTGCGCCGCAACGGCTATGGCCGCCAGCTCGACTCCTTCGAGGCGGCGCTGGAGGTTCCGGCGCTGGGCGCGCCGCCGTTCCCCGGGGTCTTCATCCGCGCCCCGGTGGTCGAGCGCGTGGGGGAGGGCATGCGCGTGCTCGCCCGCCACCAGGGCTCGCCCGTCGCCCTCGCCCAGGGACCCCATCTCGCCCTCACCTTTCACCCCGAGATCAGCGGCGACAACCGCTTCCACCGGGCGTTCGTCGAACGGGTGCATGCCGTTTCGACGCCATCGCGGTAGACTCGGGGTCGTGACATCCGGGCCCCGCAGGCTCCCGCCGGATCGAGGCTGAACTGCGCCAGGTTGCCTGACGCCGCCCCTCCCGCCGCCCCCCTGGCGATCCCTCACGTCTCTGGCGACCGGAGCATGCCGGGCCGCTCGGAGATGGCACCCCCGTCATGAACGTCCGCAGCGCCAGCTTTCGCGACCTCGACCGGGTCGAGGAGATCTACCGCCGCTCCTTCGCCGGCGAGCCCCACGCGGCTGCCGCGCCGCCGCTCTCGCCCGGCGACAGTCCGGTCCCCCACGCCACCCTGCTGCGCCTCTGGCACGCGGTGAGCCGGACGCTGTCCTCGCTGGTGCCCACCGCCGAACCCTCCGCCACCCTCTTCGTGGCCGAGGACGCCGACGGCGAGATCGTCGGCTTCATCCAGGCCCACGGGGTTCCGGGCCAGCCCAAGGCGTGGCACGTCATCAATCTCTGCACGGTCGCCGAGGGCCACGTCCACGCCGCCGGCGAGCGCCTGCTCACCCACCTCGTCAACCAGGGGATGCAGCACGGCGTGACCCGCTTCTCGGTGCGCCTGCCGCTCCACCACCCGCTGGTCGGGCTCTTCCTCGAGGAGGGGTTCTCCCAGTACGCCACCGAGCAGATCCTCTACCGCGACGACCTGGCGGCGTCGCCGCCGGTGCTCGCGGGGCGGGCGGCGGGGCTGCTGCGACCGGCGCGGGGAGACGACCGCGGCGGCATCCATCTCCTCTATCTCCGCACCACCCCATCGAACGTCGCCAATGTCGAGGGGCCGTCGCTCAAGGCCTGGCAGGCCTCCTTCCAGCAGGGATGGATGGCCCGGATCGGGCGCGACGACGTCCGTCACCTGGTGGTCGAGCGCCTGGGCATCGAGGCCTGGGTGGGGGTGCGCCCGGCCACCCCGGTGCGCCCCTCGTTGATGGCGCTGCTCTGCGACGGCAGCGACCCCGGTCTCCGGGAGGACTTCGTCGACGCCGCGCTCGCCCAGGTGCCGCCCGGCCCGGTGTCGTGCGCCCTGCGCCACTACGACTCCGAGCTGATCCGCAGCCTGCAGCGCCGCGGATTCGCCATCTACGGAACCCAGCTGCTGCTGGTCCGCGATCTCGCCATCACGATGCGAGTCCCCGCCCGCGCCCGGCGCGAGAACAAGCCCGTCCTGGTCCCGGCCGGCCTGGTCCACAGCGCCGGTGGAATGTCTCGAGGCCCGCTCCGCGTCCTCACCAACGCCCCACAGCCGAGGAGTTCGCCATCATCGCTCGCATGACGTCCTACGGCCCAGCCTGGAACGAGGAGCTGCAGCAGCTCTTCGACGCCCTCCCGCCCCGCATCGCCGAGGCCGCTCGTCAGCTCCCCGACACTCGCGGTGAGCTGCTCGAGATCGTGCTCGACCTGGGCCGAGAGCCCGAGGCTCGCTTCGACGCCGGGGAGATCATCCTCGACCGCGTCCAGGTGACCCACGAGGATCTCGAGTACGTGGTGACGCGGGTTGGCGCCTTCGGTGACGACAACCGGGCCGGCATCGAGCGCACCCTGCACCGCATCAGCGCCATCCGCAACCGGTCTCGCGACATCGTCGGGCTCACCTGCCGGGTGGGCCGGGCGGTCACCGGCACCATCGACATCATCAAGGACATCGTGGTCGGGGGCCGGTCGATCCTCCTCCTCGGCGCGCCCGGCATCGGCAAGACCACGATGCTCCGCGAGTGCGCCCGGGTGCTCAGCGACGAGTGCGGCAAGCGCGTGGTCATCGTCGACACCTCGAACGAGATCGCGGGCGACGGGGACATCCCCCACCCCGGGATCGGCCGCGCCCGGCGCATGCAGGTGGTCACCCCGGCGATGCAGCACGCGGTGATGATCGAGGCGGTCGAGAACCACATGCCCCAGGTCATCGTCATCGACGAGATCGGCACCGAGCTCGAGGCGGTGGCGGCGCGCACCATCGCCGAGCGCGGGGTGCAGCTGGTGGGCACCGCCCATGGCTCCAGCCTCGACAACCTGCTCGTCAACCCCACCCTGAACGACCTCCTCGGGGGCATCCAGACGGTGACCCTCAGCGACGAGGAGGCGCGCCGCCGCGGCACCCAGAAGAGCGTGCTCGAGCGCAAGGCGCCGCCCACCTTCGACGTGCTGGTGGAGATCCGCGAGCGCGATCGGGTGGTCGTCCACATGCCCCTCGACGAGACCGTCGACGAGGCGCTGCGCGGCCGTGTCAAGCCCGCCGAGCTGCGGCTGCGCGGCGACAGCGGCCAGATCGTCAGCCGGATCGACACCTCGTCACCGGTCCCCGGCGTCTTTCCCGAGGCGGCGCCGTTCGGCGGCGGCCGGGGGCGCCGTGACCGCGACCGCGACCGCGAGCCGGACGCCTTCCTGCGGCCGCGGCGGTCGCTGCGGACCCTCGAGGCCGATCCCTTCGCCCTCGCCCACGAGGGCCGCGAGCGCGAGCTGCGCGAGGTCCGCGGGCCCCGTCCCAACCAGCCGCTGTCGGTCTTCCCGTACGGGGTGTCCAGGACGTACCTGGAGCAGGCGGTGCGCGAG
>JAXDLS010000249.1:0-2750 GCA_034666485.1 Chloroflexota bacterium | reverse complement strand
GCCTCTCCACCCGGCACCTCACCACCGCCATGCTGATCGCGCTGGCCGGGTCGGTGCTCGCCTTCGCCGCGACCGCCGGGCGCCTCCACGACGGCAGCGTGCTGAGCGGGTTCGAGCCGCGCACCTGGGGGGCGGCCTTCGGGGTGCGGGTCGGCCTCGAGAACCTCGCCAGCATGGCCCTCGTCCTCAACGCGCTGGGCGCGCTGGTCCTGCTGCGCGACCGCCTGGTCTGCCTCGGCTCGGTGGTCGGCGCCATGGTCCTCGTGGGCATGCGCTCCCACCCGGCGGGCGCCTCGGCGTGGGGCGAGGCCGCGATCGTCCTCCACGTGGTGGTGGCGCTGACCTGGGCCGGCGCCGTCGGCTACCTCGCCACCATCCTGTGGGCCAGGCGCGGCGCCGCACGCGACCCCGAGCTCTCGAGCGCGCTCGCCCGCTACGGGCGGCTCGCGCTGCTCTCGGTGCTCGCCATCGTGCTCACCGGCGGCGCCGCCGCGCTCACCCAGCTGGGCTCGCCCGGCCAGCTGATCGCGACCACCTACGGGCGGCTGCTCACCCTCAAGCTGACGCTGGTCGCGTGGACCCTGCTGGTCGCCACCGTCGGCCGCTGGCGTGGCCTGCGCCCCGGCCGCGTCGACGCCGCCGCCGTGCGCGCCGTGCTCCGCGCCGAGGTGGCGGGCGTGCTCCTCGTCCTGCTCAGCACCGCCGCGCTCGCCAACGTGGCTCCGCCGGCGCCGCTCGCCCCGCCCTCCGCGGTGGCGGCCGGAGGCGTGGCGACGGTGCTGCTGCTGCTGGTCGGCGCCGCCATGGCCGCCGCGGTCGCGGTGGTGACGCTGCCGATGCTGCGAGGCCAGGCCCGCGCGGTCTGAGGCTCAGGTCCCCACGTTGCCGCAGAGCACGGGGTCGAGCACGGCCGCCTGCTTCGGGGTGACCCCGACGAACCACTGGTTGAGCGGGATCCCGGCGACACCCGGGACCGTGGTGGTGCTGACCGCATGCCCCCTGGCGTCGGCGACCAGCGCCTCCAGCGGGTGCAGCGGGGCTCCCTCGCCCTCGCAGTTGCCCCTGCGGAGCTGCGCCACGTGGGTGCTCCCGGGGGTCAGCCCGGTGGCGTCGATCGCCACCTTCAGCTGCCCGCCGACGATCGTGAGCGTGGCCGTCCCCGCGGCCTGCGGGTCGGGGCCGCCGGGCGGCACCGCGACGCCGAGACCGGCGGTGATCACCCCCTGGCTGGCCGGGTTGTCGAGGTCGCCGCACAGCACCTCGACGCCCTGGTCGGCCGCGGCGGCGCCGCGGTAGACGGCCAGGTACCAGCCACTCTGCGGGATCTCCGTCTCCGTGACGTCGTTCACCGTGGTGGTGACGTCGGCGACGCTGTTGGCGGCGAACACCAGCGGGTCCAGGGCGTGGAGGAGGGTGCCGGGATGGGCACAGCTGCCGCTCATCAGCCGGGCGGGACGGGTGGTCCCCGGCGCCAGCCCGGCCGCCCTGATCTCGATGGTCAGCTGCTTCACCGAGGGGTTGAGGCCGATCACCGCCAGGCCCGCGGGGAAGTGGCGCAGCGTCACCGGGACCGGCCCGGTGGTGGTGGGGACGGGGGTCGGCGTGGCGCCCGGGGCGGTCCCGGTCAGCGGAGAGACCGGGGACGAGCCGTCGCTGCAGCCGGTGGCGAGGGCACCGAGCAGGGACAGGGCGACGGGCATGGTGCGACGCATGGCGTCAGTGTCACCACCCGGACCTGCGGCGTCATTGTGCGGGGCGCCACAGCGGGGCATCGCCGGGCGCGGTGCGGCGGCACTAGACTGGGGCCATGACCGTGGTCAGAAGGGGGGTGGCGACGGCCGCGGCCGTGCTCACCGTGACGCTCACCGGCTGTGGCCAGGCCGTGGCCGGCCCGGCGGTCAGCAATGCCGTCCCGGCCGCGGTCGGCACCGCCTCCGCACCGGCAACCACCCCGGCGGCGCCGCCCGAGGCCGCGTCGCGATGCACCGCCAGCGAGGTGACCGCCACCGCGTCGACCGACCGCCCCGCCTACCGCGCCGGCGACCCGATCACCCTCACCACCACCCTCACCAACCGCTCCACCCAGGCGTGCAGCCTCGACGTCAGCCCCCGCGACCCGGCGTTCTCGGTGAGCGGCGGCGGGGGCGAGGTGTGGCGCACCTGTGGGCCCGGCCAGAGCTGCCCGCTGTACGAGCGGATCGTCGTCCTCCCCGGCGGGGGCAGCCGCACCGAGACGGTGTCGTGGAACCAGCACACCTGCGACGCCTCGGGCTGCCAGGGCCCCCCGCCACCCGCGGGCGCGTACCACGAGACCGCCACCTGGGGCGACATCGGCTCGGCGTCGGCCCCGTTCACGGTGAGCTAGGCGCCTCGAGTCAAAGCGGACGCGAGGGCACGGAGACGGGCACTATCTACGGTGTCGCCCTCGCTGCAGTGGACCGAGGAGATCCGCCATGGTCGAGTCGGATGCGCCCTGCCCGCTGAGGGAGCGAGAGGTCACGCTCCATGCCGCCGGCGACCTCCTCGGGCACCTCAGACGTGGCCAGGGGGGTGCCCTCTTCATCTCCGGTGAGGCCGGGTTGGGGAAGACGACCGTCCTCGACGAGGTCTGCCGGCGTGCCGCCGTCCATGTCCGCGTCGGGTTCGGTCGCGGGGACCGCATGGAGACGTCATTGCCCTTCGGTCTCCTCGAGCAGGCGCTCGACGGGCTGGGGCCCGTGACCGGCTCATGCCGGCGGGAGCCGGGTATG
>JAXDLS010000248.1:0-4660 GCA_034666485.1 Chloroflexota bacterium | reverse complement strand
CGACGCCCCGGCCGGGCTCGCGGCGCGGGTCGGCGCGGCCATCGCCGCGGCGACGGCTGTTGTCACCGCCGCAAGCGAGGACGTGGCCGGGAGCACCGCATCGCGAGCCCAGGCGGGTGTCCGCATCACCGAGGTGATGGACGCGGTGTGGGAGGCCCAGACCACCGTCCTCGACGTGCTCATCCCGGCGCGGCGGGCACTCCCGCACGATGTCCCGGCCGAGTGGGCGGTGAGGCCTTCGCCAGCTCCGCCCTCGCACCCCGCGCCCCTGCGGCGACCCGTCAGATCGGACAGGGCCACCGCTGACGCGGTCTCTCTCGACGTCGGGACGACCTGGGGTGAGCTCATCGGCAGCGCCCAGCGGATCTGGGAGTGGCCGGTGGGGAGCTCGGAGAGAGCGCGCCTGTGCGCCGCCTACACCCGCACGGTGGGGAAGCGCATGGCCACGCGAGGGGTCCGGGTGTGCGTGCCGAGGACCAGAGCGGCCACCGTCGACGTGCTCCCGCCGCCGGTCTGTCACGGGTGCGCTCACTGCGGGCAATGGTGTGAGGGGCAGGACGCCGCCGGCGTCCGGTACTGCTCGACCGAGCACCTGCTCCTCGCGCGGATCAGGGGCGTGGTCGGCGCCGGCCGGGCCTGGACGGGCTCGTGATGGTCGTGACCCCCCCGCAGCTGAGCCCCGTGCCGCCGCGCGCCGCGGCCGCGACCACCGGCCCCGAGGGAGCGCTGCCTGCGATGAGCGATCAGGCCACCGTCGCGACGGTCGCCACGCTCGTCTGGGTCGCCGTCGAGGACGTCCACCCGGCGGAGGACAACCTCCGCCAGGAGCTCGGCGACCTCAGCGACCTCGCCTCGGTGGCGACCATGGGGGTGCTGGAGCCGCTGCTCCTGACTCCGCGCGGCGCCGGCGGCTACACCATCGTCGCCGGGCACCGGCGCCACGCGGCGGCGGTGGCGGCGGGCCTGACCCGTATCCCCGCGACGGTGCGGGAGTACACCGAGGACGAGCGGGTCGAGGTCATGCTCGTTGAGAACCTACAGCGCCGGAACCTGGGCCCCCTCGACGAGGCCCGGGGATACCGGCGGCTCCTCGAGCTCGGGCTGCGGCAGCAGGCGATCGCCGGGCGGCTGGGCATCTCGCAGTCCCACGTCAGCAAGCGGCTCGCCCTGCTGAACCTCCCGACGGCGGCGGTGGACGCTCTTCATTCCGGCGGAATAACCGTCACGGACGCGGTGGAGCTGATCAAGCTGGCGAAGCACCCGGAGCGGCTGGCCGAGGCGCTGCGCCAGGGCCAGGAGTGGGGCGACGTCACGGAGGCCGTCCGCCAGGAGCTCGACGACCAGCGGGCCCAGGAAGTCCGGGAGGCCTCGCTGCGGACGCTCCAGAACCAGCGGGTCAAGGTCGTCGAGGCGCCCATGTACGGCTGGTACGACCGCAAGGAGAAGCCCCTCGACCAGCTGCGTCTCGACCCCGCCGAGCACGCCAAGGAGAAGTGTCACGGGGCGGCGGAGATGGCCGACGGGCGCATCGTCGAGGTGTGCCGCAAGCCTGAGAACCACGCCTCGCCGGCGGCGATCGCCCGGCTGGAGCGGGAGACCGACGCCCAGCGGGCGGAGCGGGCGAAGGACAAGGCCCGCCGCGACGCCGCGAAGGCGCGTGAGGAGCACTGGCGAGGCCTCGTCGGCGCCGCCGAGCTGCCGGACGGCGCGGTGGACTTCGTCCTGCACGAGCTGCTCCGGGATGCCAGCTCGCGGGGCTCCAGCATGGCGGCCCGCTGGCTGGGGCTCGAGCCGGAGCGCGACCAGTGGGGGACCGCCCGCTACGACGCCGCCATCGCCGCGTACGCCGCCCAGGGGGCGGAGCAGCTCCGCCGCGCCGCCTTCGCCTGCGGGGTCGGCCAGTGCGAGGAGGTATTCCGCTCCCCCTGGGGCAGCGGGGATCCGCAGCTCGCCCACCTCACCGGCCTCCTCGAGGCGACCGGCTACGCCCTGACCCAGGTGGAGATCGATCGGGTGACGCCCCGGGTCGATGACGACCACCCCATCGACGAGCTGGCACGTGAGGCGCTCCGCGAGAGCGGCCGCGACCTCGTCGACGACGGGGAGGAGGAGGAGGACGTCGCTCGTTGCCGCGTCTGCGGCTGCACCGAGGACGAGCCGTGCGAGGGAGGCTGCGAGTGGGTCGAGGATCCGGTCGAGCTCGGCGAGCTCTGCTCCCGCTGTGCCACGCAGCACGGCATCGTCGATGACGTCGGGGAGGGCGCGTCGTCGTGAGGCAGAGCTCGACCCCCGAGCCCCCGGTGCATGCGCGTGCACATCGCCTGCACATCACCTGCGTGCGATGCGGGCGGCGGCACTCCCTGGAGCGCCTGCTCACCGAGCCGGAGACCGTCTACATCATCTGTCACGACTGCGAGTCCTCGCTGGTGGCCCACTACTACGGCGTGGGCTTTCCGGAGCTCTCCCGCTCGCCCGGGCGAGAGCCGGAGACGACGCTGTGAATCGCAGTCCCATCGAATGGACGGGCGCGACGTGGAACCCGGTCACCGGGTGCACGAAGGTCAGCCCTGGCTGTGACCACTGCTATGCAGAGGTCTTCGCCGAGCGCTTCCGGGGTGTCGCAGGGCATGCGTACGAACGCGGCTTCGACCTGCAACTCCGTCCGGAACGGCTCGAGCAACCGCTCACCTGGTCGAGGCCGTCGCTGATCTTCGTGAACTCGATGAGCGACCTCCTTCACGCGGACGTCCCGGAGGCCTTCGTCGCCCGAGTCGTCGAGGTCATGCGTGCAGCGTCCTGGCACACCTTCCAGGTCCTCACCAAGCGGGCGGAAAGGCTGGAGCGCCTCTCCAGGCGGCTCACGTGGCCCGCGAACGTCTGGGTCGGCGTCTCGGTGGAGACCCCCGCCCACTACGGTCGCATCCGTCACCTGCAGCGCGTCGACACGGGCATCCGCTTCCTCTCGTGCGAGCCTCTGCTCGCTCCTCTCGGTCGGCTCCCGCTCGCCGGAATTGGCTGGGTGATCGCCGGAGGCGAGAGCGGGGCCGGCGCCCGGCCCATGCAGCCGTCGTGGGTGCGCCAGGTCCGCGATCAGTGCATGAGCGCAGAGGTGCCTTTCTTCTTCAAGCAGTGGGGCTCGTGGGTCCCGGCCGGCGCCGGCGAGGAGGTCGGCGACACCGCCATGCGGCGCATGACCAGGAAGCAGGCCGGGCGGCTGCTCGACGGTCGCACCTGGGATGAGATGCCCAGCCTCACCTCCGCCCGCCAGTCGACGGGGGCACGGTGATGGCACGACCGCAGCCCGGACCGGCTCGGGGTGGCGGGGTCGACGGCACGCTGCTGTTCGGACTGTGCTGCATCCTCGGCACGGCCCTCCTCTGCGGCGGCCTGGTGATCGGCGTGGCGCATTCGCCCTGGGCGCCGCTGATCGTCGGCTTCGCCGCAGTGGCGGCGATCTGCGTGCTGGCGTCCGTGCCCGCGGCGCTGCTCGGGGTGCTGGGAGTGCTCGCGACCGCCCGCGGGCGGCGGTGGCTCGGCGAGCACGTGGCCACCGCGCTGGTGCGGCGGCACGACGAGCGGATGGCAGCGGCGTCTCCCGAGCAGCCGCTGACGCAGCACCTGCACATCCCGGTGGAGGCGGTCCCCGTGAATGGGGGCCGGCGGCGATGAGGGATGCGGTCGAGGATGACGACTACGAGGAGTGGGCGGCCACGGCTCAGCGGACGCTTCGGCAGCAGTACGCCGACTACGAGAAGGGGCTGATGGCGGAGTCGGGCTGGACGCCGGAGGAGGCGCACCGGGTGGCTCAGCAGGGCAACCGGGACCACTGGGCGGTGCTGAGCGCCCACGCCCGCTCCGGTCAGGACGGCGAGATGTACGAGATGTCGCACTGATGCGCAGGAGGAACCTGCATGCCCGCGAGAGCGGCGGTGCCCTGGGATCTGGACAGCCTGACCGAGGCGCGACTGCGCACCGCGTACCAGGAGATGGAGCGCTTCGCCTGGCAGATTCGCAGCTGGGGGATCGTGGTGCCGACGTGCTGGCACGTGGTCGGCCACCAGGTGCGCCGCTTCTGCGCCGTGATGTGGTGGTACGAGCGGGTGACCCGGCCGCAACTGGTGGTCCAGACCCTGGACACGCCCCCGAAGCGGATGGTCACGCCCGAGGCGGATCCGCGGAACGCCGCGGAGTGGTGGGCGTCGCCCTGGGGGCTTGCGGGGATGGTGGAGGTGTGGCGGCCCTGCCACGAGGGGATGCCCCAGCACAGCGTGACGCTCTGGGACCCGAGGACGGGCAGAGCGAGGACGGACAAGGTGCCGACGGCAACGCTCGAGGAGTCGATCGCGGCGCACGCCGCGGCGAACGGGGCGCTGCGCTCCCGCTGAGCGCGGGGGGAAGGAGCGGTCGCCGATGGGCGGACGTGGCCGGTCTGAGCGGCCAGGAGGTCGATATGGGAATGGGCAACGTGGCCGACGACCTGGCGAAGGTCGGCGAGGAGCAGGAGGCCGGGCCGGACTGGGCCGAGGAGCGGCTGGCTGCCCAGGGCGCTCGTGACGAGCAGGAGATGGACGCGCCCGGCGACTACCGCGCCGAGCTGGCGCGGGAGCTGATCGACCGCTACGGCGCGGAGCGCATGAACGAGGTGGTGCAGAGGCTCGGG
>JAXDLS010000247.1:0-4007 GCA_034666485.1 Chloroflexota bacterium | reverse complement strand
CACACAGGCGGTGACGCGTGCCCCCTGGCAGGCGGGCAAGGGTCCGATTATAGGTGCCACGTCCCGGCAGTGTCAAGACCGCGAGCGCCCGAGGCATTCGCGCTGTACTCGACCGGTTCCTACCGGTGGCCCCAGCCCCCGGCAGCGAGGCGGGAGTATAGCGTGTCGGCGGGGTGGCGTGGGGCCCCTGGGCGGGTCCATCCGGCGATGCCCCGGGGAGGTCGGGCCCCACCCCCGCCCCCTCGGGAGCCGGGCCGTTCCGCTCAGATGGCGCGGCGGCCGGCGAAGGCGCGGGCCACGGTGAGCTCGTCGGCGTACTGGACGTTCGATCCCGCCGGCAGGCCGTGCGCCAGGCGCGAGACCGTGACCCCCGTGGGGCCGAGGCGCTCGGCGAGGTAGTGCGCGGTGGCCTCGCCCTCGACGTCGGGGTCGGTGGCCACGATCACCTCGGTCACCCCGCCTGCCTCCAGGCGGTGCACCAGCTCCTCGACGCGGAGCTGGCCCGGCCCCACCCCGTCGATGGGCGAGATCGCCCCCTGGAGGACGTGGTAGACGCCCTGGAACTCGCCGCTGCGCTCGATTGCGAGCACGTCGAGGGCGTCCTCGACCACGCAGATCGCCGCAGGGTCGCGCCGCGCGTTGGCGCAGATGCCGCAGAGCTCGCCCTCGGCGATGAAGAAGCAGCGTGAGCAGGGGCGAACCGAGCCCCGGAGGTCGGCGAGCGCCGCCGCCAGCCGCTCGACCGACTCGCGTGGAGCCGTGAGGCAGTGGAAGGTGAGCCGCTGGGCGGTCTTGGGCCCGACCCCCGGCAGGCGGCCGAACTCCGCGGCCAGCCGTTCGATGGCCGGGGGGACGAGGCTCACCGGCCCGGCACCCGCGGCCTGCTAGAGCAGCCCGGGGGGGAGGCCGAGACCCGCCGTCAGGCTGCCCATCTGCTGCGAGGCGAGCTCGCGGGAGCGGTCGAGGGCGTCGTTCACGGCGGCGAGCACCATGTCGGCGAGCAGCTCCGCGCCCTCCTCGAGCACCTCGGGCTCGATGGCCACGGCGAGGATGCGCTGATGGCCGTTGGCGCTCACGGTGACGGCCCCACCACCTGCGGTCCCGGTCACCTCGACGGTCTCCAGCTCCTCCTGCATCTTGGCCATCTTGGTCTGCATCTGCTGGAGCTGCTTCATCATCTTCTGGTTCTGCACGTAGGGCCTCCGCTTCGGTGGGTCGGGTCGAGTCTACGCGGGGCCGTCGGTGGCGGCATCGCGGAGCCGGCTGGCGGTGATGCGGCTGCCCGGGAAGGTGGCCAGCACCGCGGCGGTTGCGTCGGGCGCGCCGGCGGTGGCCGGCGGCGCCGGCGGACGGGGCGGGTCCGACCCCGAGAAGACCGCCTCCACCGCGCAGGGACCGCCGGCGACCTCCGCGATGACCTCGTCCAGGAGCCGCGCCTTCTGGCGCTCCTGGAGCCGCTCGAGGTGGAAGCCGTAGGGGGCGCCCACCACCAGCCGACCCGGGGTCGCCTCCAGCGGACGGCAGGACCGGAGCACCCCGGCGAGCATCGGGTCGCGGCGGTTGACGGCGTCGACGATGGTGGTCCAGAGCGCCTGCCACGCGTCGAGGTCGGCGGGACGGCCGGCGGCAAGCTCGGTGGGGGCCAGTGGCGGTGCCGGCTCGGAGGGCCCGGCGAGGGCCGGCTCCGGCGGCGCGACCTCCGCGGCCGGTGACGCCTCCGGCGGCGCCTCGGCGGGGGGCGACGGCGCGGCCGCCCCGGCGGGGGGCGACGGCGCGGCCGCCTCGGCGGGGGGCGACGGCGCGGCCGTCTCGACGGCGACCAGCGGCGGGACCGCCTCGACGGTGGGCGAGGGCGTGGCCGCCTCGACGGCGACCGGCGGCGGCACCGCCTCGACGGTGGGTGGCGGCGGGGCCGGTTCCGCGGCCGGCGCCAGGGGAGTGTGGCCGGCGAGCCGCCGCTCCAGCCGGGCGACGCGGGCGCTGAGCGCGACCACGGCGGCGCCACCGTCTCCTGCCTCCGGGCCGGGCCCGGCCGGGCCGCCGCCGTGGAGGAGGCGGAGCAGGCTCAGTTCCACCTGGAGACGGGCGTCCACCGGCTGGCGAAGGTTGATCTCCGCGGCGGCGAAGGCGTCGAGCGCCTCCACCCAGAGGCCGCGGCGGGCGGTCCCGGCGAGCCGGCGGCAGGTCTCCTCCTCGTCGGCACCGAGGTCGGCGCCGTCGGAGGCGCCCAGGGCCACCAGCTCGGCGGCACGGGCCAGGCGGGACAGGTCGCGGAGCAGCTGGCGGGCGTCGGCGCCGGACTCGAAGGCGCGGGCCGTGGCCCGCAGGGTCTCGCCGGCATCGCCGGCGGCGAGGCTGAGCAGCAGCGAGCCCACGGTGGCGGGGTCGGCGAGCCCCAGCGAGCGGCGCACCGTCTCCAGCCGCAGCGGCCGCTCGCCGGTGCCCAGCGCCTGGTCGAGCAGCGACATGGCGTCGCGCACGCTGCCCTGCCCGGCACGGGCGAGGAGGTCGAGCGCCGCGGGCTCGGCGTCGGCTCCCTCCTGGCCGAGGATGCGGCCGAGGTGGGCGGCGATGTCCGGCCGCTCGACGCGGCGGAAGTCGAAGCGCTGGACCCGCGACCGCACCGTCTCCGGCACCTTGTGGGGCTCGGTGGTGGCGAGGATGAACAGGACGTGGGGCGGCGGCTCCTCGAGGGTCTTGAGGAACGCGTTCCACGCCTCGGTGGTGAGCATGTGGGCCTCGTCGATGATGTAGACCTTGCGGCGCAGCGAGGCGGGGAGGAACTTCACCCTCTCGCGCAGCTCGCGCATCTCGTCGATGCCGCGGTTGCTCGCCGCGTCGATCTCGAGCACGTCGACGGCGCCGCCACCGAGCACCTCGACGCAGGCGGTGCAGCGGTTGCAGGGCTCGCCGGCGGCGGGCTGCAGGCAGGTGATGGCGCGGGCCAGGATCCGCGCCGTCGAGGTCTTGCCGGTGCCGCGGATGCCCGAGAAGAGGTAGGCGGGCGCGAGCTCGCCGCTGCGCACCTGCTTGCGGAGGGTGTCCGCGACGTGAGCCTGCCCGATGAGGTCGGCGAACGTCGCCGAGCGGTACTTGCGGTAGAGGGCGATGCTCACCGGCGGGCGTGGTCTCCTCGGCAGGACGGGCTGGCGACCCCCTCCCCCCCTCGCAGGGGGGAGGGGTAGTCGCGCACCCCACGTCGATGGCGTGTCGCCGGCGCTCACCCGATGGCCCAGCTCGGGCCAGGTTGGCTGCGGCTCCCCCGGGGGACCGCTTACCGCTGATTCCTTCCGGACCTGACGGGGTTCACGGGCCCGGGTTGCGCAGGACCCGGCCGTCAGCGCCGATGCCATCGGAGCAGACCCGAGAACGCACCCCCTCGGTGGGGAATTCGACCCCGCTATAGCGGATTGCGGGTACAGGGCACCGCTATCTCCCCGTCTAGCGCGACCGCCGCCGATTGTACCCAGCGGAGCCGGGGCCAACACGGTGCCCCGGCCACGCGGGGGCGACGATCAGGTGACGCTCGGCGCGACCGGCCAGAGCAGGGCGAAGCAGCTCCCCTCCCCCACCCGGCTCTCCACCTCGACGCTGCCCCCGTGGGCCTCGACGAGGCGGCGCACCAGGGCGAGCCCCATGCCGGTTCCGCCATAGGTGCGGGTGGCGGTGTTGTCGACCTGGTAGAAGCGCTCGAAGACCCTCGGCAGCGCCTCCTCGGGGATGCCGATCCCGGTGTCGGCCACCTCGATGCGCACCATGCCGTGGCCGTTGCGGTGGCTGCGCACCGACACCCTCCCCCCCTCGGGGGTGAACTTGACCGCGTTGTCGAGCAGCGCCCGGAGCGCCTGGCCGAAGCGGGTGGGGTCGGCGTAGACCTCCACGTCGGGAGGCACGTCGAGGCTGAGCGAGACCTGAAGCCCGTCCTTGAGGCGGGTCTGGACCGCGGTCACCGCCTCCTCCACCGCGCCGCGCACCTGGGTGGGCAGCGGCTTGAGGCTGAGGGTATC
>JAXDLS010000246.1:0-3025 GCA_034666485.1 Chloroflexota bacterium | reverse complement strand
GTGGGAGGCGGCGGCGACCTCGGTGACCCGGGCGGTGCCCGAGCCGCCGCCGATGGTCGCCTCCACCGGCTTGCTGCTGCACGGCAGCGAGGCCGGCGTGGCGCTCGGCGCCGCCGGCGCCGTGCTGGTCGCGACCGCGGCGGCGCCGCTGGTGGTCGTGGCCGCCGCCGTGCCGGCGGTGCCGCTCGCCGCGGCGGTGTGGCCGGCCGCCGCCGGGGGCGAGCCGCAGCCGGCGGCGAGGGTGGCGGCGAGGATGGCGGCGGGCGTCCAGGCCCTGGTCGCGATGCGGTGCATGGTGTGCTCCCCGAGACAGGCGGGTGCGTGGCCCGCCACGGTGCGGACAACGGCGGGGCGCACCCGGCGGTTTCGAATGCCCCGGCGGCAGGGGCGTGGCTCGGCGGGTCGTGGGTAGACTGGAGGACTGATGGCACGGTTCGAGCTGGTCGCACCCTACCAACCCGCCGGCGATCAGCCCCACGCCCTGGATGCGCTGGCCCGGGGCGTCGCCGCCGGGCTGCGCGAGCAGGTGCTGCTCGGCGTCACCGGCTCGGGCAAGACCTTCACCTGCGCGCACGTCATCGAGCAGCTGCAGCGGCCGACGCTGGTGCTCTCTCCCAACAAGACGCTGGCGGCGCAGCTCTGGGCGGAGTTCCGCGAGTTCTTCCCGCGCAACGCGGTGGAGTACTTCGTCTCGTACTACGACTACTACCAGCCCGAGGCGTACATCGCGCGCACCGACACGTACATCGAGAAGGACTCGTCGCGCAACGACGAGATCGACCGGCTGCGCAACAGCGCCACCCGCGCGCTGCTCACCCGGCGCGACGTCATCGTGGTCGCCTCCATCTCCTGCATCTACGGCATCGGCTCGCCCGAGAACTACCTCGGCGAGTCGCTGAGCGTGAAGGTCGGCGACACCATCCGCCGCGACATCGTGCTGCGCAAGCTCACCGACCTCCAGTACGTGCGCAACGACCTCGACTTCGGCCGCTCCCGCTTCCGGGTGCGCGGCGACGTGGTCGACGTGCAGCCGTCGTACGAGGAGGTGGCCACCCGCATCGAGTTCTTCGGCGACGAGGTGGAGGCGATCCGCGACCTCGACCCGCTCACCGGCGAGATCCTGCGGGTGCGCGACGAGCTCACCGTGTTCCCCGCCACCCACTACGTCACCCCGCGGGACAAGCTGGAGCGCGCGGTGCGGCGCATCGAGGCCGAGCTGGAGGAGCGGGGCGGCGAGCTGGAGGCGCGCGGCCGGCTGCTGGAGGCGCAGCGGCTGCGGCAGCGCACCAACTTCGACCTGGAGATGCTCCGCGAGACCGGCAGCTGCGCCGGCGTCGAGAACTACAGCCGTCACCTCAGCGGCCGGGGCGAGGGCGAGCGGCCCCACTGCCTGCTCGACTACCTGCCCGACGACGCGCTGGTGATCGTCGACGAGTCCCACGTCGCCGTGCCCCAGATCGGCGGCATGTACGGCGGCGACCGCTCGCGGAAGATCCCCCTGGTCGAGTACGGGTTCCGGCTCCCCTCCGCGCTCGACAACCGGCCGCTGACCTTCGAGGAGTGGGACGGGATGGTCGGCCAGCTGCTGTATGTCAGCGCGACGCCGGGCCCCTACGAGATGCAGCGCTCGGAGAACACCGTCGAGCAGATCATCCGGCCGACCGGGCTGATCGACCCGATGGTCGAGGTGCGCCCCAGCGAGGGGCAGATCGACGACCTGCTCACCGAGATCCGGCGCCGCACCGAGCGGGGAGAGCGCAGCCTGGTGACCACCCTCACCAAGAAGATGGCCGAGGACCTGACCGACTACCTGCGCGAGACCGGGGTCAGGGTGCGCTACCTGCACAGCGACATCGACACCCTCGAGCGCGTGGAGATCATCCGCGACCTCCGCCTCGGGGTCTTCGACGTGCTCGTCGGCATCAACCTGCTGCGCGAGGGCCTCGACCTCCCCGAGGTGTCGTTCATCGGGATCCTCGACGCCGACAAGGAGGGATACCTCCGCGGCTACCGCTCGCTGATCCAGACCATCGGCCGCGCCGCGCGCAACGTCAACGGCCAGGTGATCATGTACGCGGACCGGGTCTCCGACGCGATGCGCCAGGCCCTCGACGAGACCGATCGACGCCGCACCATCCAGGTCGAGCACAACGCCGAGCACGGCATCACCCCGCAGACCATCGTGAAGGCGGTCTACCAGCTGGAGCGGTCGCGCGAGGAGCAGGCCACCCGTGCCGCGGCCTTCCAGGAGTCGGCGGGGCTGCCCCCCGACGAGCTGCTGCGGCTGGCGCGCGACGTCGAGCGGGAGATGAAGCGCGCCGCGCGCGACCTGGAGTTCGAGCAGGCCGCCGAGCTGCGCGACCGGCTGGTCGACCTGCGCCGGCGCATCGACGACGGGCCGGTCGACGGCCTCGCCCCGGCGGCCACGAGCAGGAGCTCGGGCAGCCGCGGCACCCGGACCCGGCCGCGGCGCCGGCAGGGCTAGTCAGAAGACCGGGACTACGGGCGCTGCTGCTCGCGGTGGCCGAGGTAGCGGCGGATCTGCTCGTCCTCGATCTCGGACGCCTTGGTGGTGAATCCGGGCAGGGTGAGCATTCCCGAGAAGTAGGCGAGCGCCGCCTCGGGGGAGCACTCCTGGACCGCGTGGAAGCTGCCGCACCGGGGGCAGGGGAAGTTGATGGCCATGGCTGGAACACCTCAGCGAGGGCGGTCTAGGGCCCGCCGCGTTGAGCCCCGGGGCCGATGCGCGCACCGGTAGATGCACTGTACGTGTAGCGCCGCGAGCCGGCGGCACCGCCGGGTCACAGACGCGAACAGCTCCGTGACAACCCTTGTGCGCCGGCGAAAACACCTTGACGTATCGCACAGACGTTCGCTACCCTGCCCCCATGCCCGCCGCCCGGCCCGCCCGCACTCGCCACGTCTGCGCCGAGTGCGGCGCGGTGGCGCCGAAGTGGCAGGGGCGCTGCCCCGCCTGCGGGGAGTGGAACAGCCTGGCCGAGGAGCTGGCGGTGCGCCCCGCCAC
>JAXDLS010000245.1:0-3764 GCA_034666485.1 Chloroflexota bacterium | reverse complement strand
TTCAGGCGAATCTTGACCAAAACGTCTCCTTTCCAAGGGCGGGGGGTGGGGGGTGCAGTGGGCGGGGGCGGGGGGTGGGGGGTGCAGTGGGCGGGGTGTGGTCGGTGGGGGAGGTCAGAGACCCAGCTGGCTGGTGTCGATTCCCTTCAGGTTCTTGAGCATGCGCATCTTGCCACGCGTGCCCTTGGTGCCCTTGCCGCCGCCCAGCTGCTTGAAGACGGCCTGCATCTGCTCGAATCCCTTGAGCAGCCGGTTCACCTCGCCGATCCCGGTGCCGCTGCCCAGGGCGATGCGCTTGCGCCGCGAGCCCTTGACGATCTCCGGGCGGCGCCGCTCCTCGGCGGTCATGGAGAGGACGATCGCCTCCATGTGCGAGAGGTCGCGCTCGGTGGGCATCGCCCCCGCCGCCTGCTGGACCAGCTTGCGGCCGCCGGGGAGCATGCCGAGGATGCTCTCCATCGAGCCCATGCTGCGCATCTGCCGCATCTGCTGGAGGAAGTCGTCCATGGTGAGACGCCCGGCGAAGAGGCGCTCCTCCATCGCCGCCGCCTGCTTCTCGTCGACGTGCTGCTGGGCCCGCTCGATGAGGGTGAGGACGTCGCCCATGCCAAGGATGCGCGAGGCCATGCGCTCGGGATGAAAAGGCTCGAGATCGGCGGGCTTCTCGCCGACGCCGCAGTACATGATGGGGACGCCGATGGTCTCCCGCATCGACAGCGCGGCACCGCCGCGGGCGTCGCCGTCGAGCTTGGTCATGATCACGCCGTCGACGCCCACCTGCTCGGCGAAGGCCCTGCCGACGTTGACCGCCTCCTGGCCGGTCATGGAGTCGACCACCAGCAGGGCGTCGTGGACCGTCACCCGGCGGCGCACCTCCTTGAGCTCCTCGAGCATCCGCTGGTCGATCTGCAGCCGGCCCGCGGTGTCGAGGATGACGACGTCGCAGTTGAGCCGCCGTGCCTCCTCGACGCCGCGCTGACAGAGCTCCGGCGGCTCGGTCCTTCCGTCGGGCATCGCCACCGGGATGCCGTTGTCCTTGCCCAGCCGCTCCAGCTGCTGGGCGGCCGCGGGACGGTAGGTGTCGGCGGCCACCAGCAGCGGCCGGTGACCCTCGCGGCGCACCGCCAGGGCCAGCTTCACCGCGGTGGTGGTCTTGCCCGAGCCCTGGAGGCCGAGCAGCATCACCACCGTCGGCGGCTTCGGCTGGTAGGTGAGCCGCCGCTGCTCGGTGCCGAGCAGCGCCACCAGCTCGTCGTTGACGATCTTGACGATCTGCTGCCCCGGGGTCAGCGACTCGAGCACATCCTCGCCGACCGCCCGCTCGCGGATGCGGTCGACGAAGGCGCGCGCCACCTTGAAGTTGACGTCGGCCTCGAGCAGGGCCATGCGCACCTCGCGCAGTCCGGCCTCGACGTCGGCCTTGGTCAGCCGGCCCTTGCCGGCGAAGTGCTTGAAGACCTCGCCGAGCCGGTCGGACAGGGAGTCGAACATCTAGGCGGCTCCCGAGGTGGTGGTGCCGGTGGTGCCCCGAGCGGGCAGCGCGGAGCGCAGCTCCGCCTCGACGGCGTCGCGCCGGGCCAGCTCGGCGGCGTGGCCGAGCCGCTCCTCGTAGTGCTCGAGCTGTGCGAGGGCACGGCGGACCAGGTCGTACGCCCCGCTGCGGGTGCAGCCGAAGGTCTCGGCGAGCTCGCTGTACGACCAGTCCTCGTCGAGGCGGAGGCGGCAGGCCTCGCGCTGGTGGTCGGTGAGCAGCGGTCCGTACACGTCGAGGAGGCGTTGGAGGTGGCCCACCTGGGCGGCGACCGCGGCCAGGGGATCGAGGGGTGTCAAGGGCAAAGCCTGGACATGCTAGCAGGTGGCCCGCGGACGGCGAGGCATCGCGGGGGCCGGGTCCGTCGACGCCGCCAGGCCCGACCGATATCCTGACTCCATTCGTTGTTGGGGAGGAGGGACCGTGACCATGCAGAGCGTCCACCCCGGCGGTGGGCCGGGCGCATGATCCACAACGGCGGCGGCACCTCGATGATCATGCCGCCCTCGGGAGAACCCATCCCGGACCGCTGCCTCGCCTGCGAGCGCGGCCGCTGTGCGAAGTGCTGGCGCTCCTGGAGCGACTACACCACCGGCAACCACTGGGTGTGCGACTGCCCGCACGAGCCCGGGGCCGAGGAGGAGCGTCCCCGCTGAGAGTCCGCCGGCCGGCACGTCCGCGGCGATCGCCTCAGCTGTGGACCTGGAGCACCCCCGCAAACAGGGCGTCGAGATAGGACCGGGGGTCGAAGACGTTCAGATCGTCGATCGCCTCCCCCATCCCGACCAGCTTCACCGGGATCCCCAGCTCCGCCTCGATGGCGAGCAGGGTGCCGCCGCGCGAGGTGCCGTCGAGCTTGGTGAGCACCAGCCCGGTCACCCCCAGCGCGTCGTGGAAGGCGCGCGCCTGGGTGAGCGCGTTCATCCCCGTCGGCGCCTCCAGCACCAGCAGGGTCTCGTGGGGCCCGTCCGGGACGAGCCGCTGCACCACCCGCTGGATCTTCTTCAGCTCCTCCATCAGCGGGGCCTTGGTGTGGAGGCGGCCGGCGGTGTCGACCAGCACCGCCTGCACCCCGCGGGCGATGCCCGCCTGGATGGCGTCGTAGACCACGGCACCGGGGTCGGCGCCGTGCTGGTGGGCGACCATCGGGGCGTGGGCGCGATCGGCCCACACCCGCAGCTGCTCGATCGCGGCGGCGCGGTAGGTGTCGGCGGCGGCGACCAGCGCCGAGCCCCCGTCGTTGCGCAGCCGGTAGGCGAGCTTGCCGATGGTGGTGGTCTTGCCGTTGCCGTTGACGCCGACGATCAGGACCACGCTGGGGTGGGCGTCGAGACGCAGGGTGCGGTCGCGCGCCTCCAGGATCGCGATCATCTCCTCCTTGAGCGCCATCAGCGCCGCCTCGGCGTCGGGGATGCGCTCGACCAGCACCCGGCGGCGCAGGATCTCGACCACCGGCTCTGCGGTCGCAACCCCCACGTCGGCGGCGAGCAGCACCTCGAGCAGGTCGTCGTAGAAGCTGTCGTCGAGGTCGCGGCGGAGCAGGACGATGTCCTGCACCTGCTCGGCGAACTGCTCCGAGGCCTTGTCCATTCGGCGCGACATGCGCCGCCACCAGGCGACCCGCTGCTCGCCCGTCCCCTCCTCGGACGGCTCTGCACGATGCTCCCGCTCGGGCCTCCGCCTCGGCTCCTGCTCGGGCTCGGGCGTGGGCTCCCAGATCCGGAGTCCCGAGCCGGCGTCGGCGGCGAGCTCGTCCCGGTCCCCCTCCGGCTCGCCGGCCTCGACCTGCTCCTCGACCGGGGTCTCGGCCCGCTCTCCCTCCCGGTCCTTCTTCCTGCCCCTTCGGAACACCATCAGCCCATCGCGGCCGCGACCGCCTCCACGGCGCGAGCCTCGGGCTGGGGAACGGTGCGGCCCCCCTCGAGGCGCACGCTGAGCAGGCGGCTGGTGCCGTCGGCGTTGGAGGTCACCCCGTAGAGGACGTCGGCCGCGGCCATGGTCGCCTGGTTGTGGGTGACCACCAGGAACTGCTGGGTGGCGGCGAGCCGGCGGAGCAGCCGGGTGAAGCGGACCACGTTGGGGTCGTCGAGGGGGGCGTCGACCTCATCGAAGACGCAGAAGGGGCTCGGATTCACCTGCTGGACCGCGAGGATGAGTGCCAGCGCGGTGAGGGCGCGCTCGCCGCCGCTGAGCAGCCGCAGCGCCTGGAGCCGCTTGCCCGGGGGCTGGGCGA
>JAXDLS010000244.1:0-3869 GCA_034666485.1 Chloroflexota bacterium | reverse complement strand
CCCAGCCTCCTCCACCTCGACTTCCGGCCCACCGAGGAGAGCTTCGTGCCCTTCCTGGTGCTGCTCCACCTGGGGACGGCGGCGGCGCTGCTCCTCCTCTACCGGGAGCAGTGGGTGCGGATCGTCGGCGGGTTCCTGCGCGCCTCGGTGCGCGGCCGGGTCGAGGACGCCGACGAACGGCTGGCGCTGCTCATCGTGGTCGGCACCATCCCCACCGGGATCGTCGGCTTCTTCCTCGAGCACCCGCTGAAGTCGCTCTTCGCCAACCCCCGCGCCGCCGGCGCCTTCCTCCTCGTCAACGCCTGCATCCTGCTCGGCGCCGAGCTGCTCCGCCGCCGCGACGAGCGCCGCTCCGAGCTCGACGGCGACAGCGGGGAGGCGCGCGAGGCCGCCTACCGCCGCGTCGAGAACCTCGACGTGCGCTCCGCGCTGCTGGTCGGCGCCTGCCAGTGCCTGGCCCTGATGCCCGGGATCTCGCGCGCCGGCGTCACCATGGCCGGGGGACTGGTGGCGGGGCTGCGGCACCAGGAGGCGGCCCGCTTCTCCTTCCTGCTCGCCACCCCGATCATCCTCGCCGCCGGCGTCCTGGAGGTGCCGCAGCTCTTCCACCCGGGCGTCCCCCTGGGCACCTACCTGGCGGCCACGGTGCTCTCCGGGGTCGTCGCCTACCTGAGCGCACGCTTCCTCATCCGCTACTTCCGCAGCGGACGGCTCGACCCCTTCGCCGCCTACTGCGCGGCGCTCGGCATCGTCACCCTGGCGCTGGCCAGGTAGACGGCTCACGGAGGACGCGCGTCATGCAGTCGCGCAGCGGCAACATGCCTCTCGCCATCGGTCTCCTGGTGCTCGCGGCCGTGTTCGTGGTGGCCGCGGTCTTCTACCTGATCGCCACGACCAGCCTGCTCGCCGGCGCCGAGGGTCACCACTACAAGCACGGCATCCTCGCACTCGTCCTCGCCGTGCTCTGCCTGATCGGCGCCAACTTCGCGAGACGCCCGCAGGCGTGAGCCCGCGCCCCCGAACGTGGTCCGGTGCTACCGAAGATCCAGGATCAGCCGCAGCGGCGATGTGGCGAAGCTGGGGGAGAACTGGACGGGGTGGACGAGCTTGACCACGTAGGCGGCCGAGCCCACGGCGGGGGGCGGGGTGAGCAGGCTGACCGACCGCACCAGGCCACCGGCCAGCGGCGCCGCCGGGGCGCCCGGGCCGGTCGCCTGGTCGAAGCTGACGATGAGCGTGGTCGGGTCCTGGAAGCCGATGGTGGCCCGGGGCGAGCCCGAGGCGGCGCCGGCCGCGGGCTGGAGGTCGAAGACCATGCGCAGGTACCCGGTGTGGGCGCCGTAGCGGATGCCCTGGACGCTCCACCCGGGGGCGCCCTCGCCGACGGTCACGGTGCCGGTGAGACCGGCGAGGGCGGCGGATGAGCGGGGCGCCGCCGGCGCCGGGGCGACCGGGGGCACCGCCGGCGGGACCACCGCCTGGTGCTGCGGGGGCACCGCGGGCGCCGGCGGCGGCGGCGGCGGGGTGCCCGAGGAGGAGGTGGCGGGCAGCGGCGAGGTCGAGCGGGCGCTGGCGACGCCGACCACGAACATCAGCAGGATGGCGGCGGCGAGCACCACGGTCAGCCGGCGGCCGTCGACGGTGCGCTCGACGCCCGCCGCCGCGGCGACCCCGGCGGCGAAGGCGCGCCGGCGGCGCGGCGCCGGCGGCTCGGCGGAGGGGCGCCGGCCGGGCCACTCCTCGCCGGTCTCGGCCTCGGGCGGCGCCGGAGCGGTGGAGCCGCCCGTGCTCGACGGCCGCGCCGGCGGCGCCAGCAGCTCGTCGACGGTGGGCTCGCGACGCCCGGGCCGCTCGGCGACCGGGGCGGAGGTTCCCTCCTCGCCGTCCCAGGGACCGCCGTCGGGGCGGGTGGCGGGGCGCAGCGCCTCGCTGCGGCGCCGCGCCAGGTCGCCGCGGGAGCGGGCGCCGCGCATCGGCGCGCCCGGTCCGCTGACGATCTCGATGCCGTCGTCGCGGTCGTCCAGGGCGGCGACGCGGAGGGCGCGCCGCAGCGCCACCTTCTCGCGGAGGCGGTCGACCATCCCCGGGCGCGGTGCCGGCACGGGGCCGTAGCGCTCCACCGTGGTGGGCTCGTCGAGGGTGTCCTCGTCGGTGAGCGGGTAGCGAGGGACGGGTGGTGTCCCGGCTGAGCTCTCGGGCGTCCAGACGGGCACGGCGTCTCCTCCAGGTGGAACGGCGGCGGGAGTGGTCTCGGGGCGCCCGGCCGTCGCCGGGTCCGAGGTGGAGGACGGGATGTCCGGAGCCGGCGCCCCCGGCGGCGGATCGGTGCAGAGGGTCTCGAGCTCGACCTCGCCGGCGGGCGCCTGGCCGGGGTCGGCGGCGGCATCCGCGGCCTGCTGGCGCGCGCCGGCGCGGGCGCGGCGGCGGCGCGCGGCGCGGCTCTCGCGCGGCTGCTCCGGCGGAGGCTCGGGCACCCCGTCGGGCAGCGGTCCAGCGGACGGCTCGGCGCCGGGGGGCGCGTCTCGCGCCGCCGCCCAGACGTCGAAGGTGTCGGGGGTGGCGGAGGGCATCGGCCCGGCCGGCGCGACCGGGCCTCCGGGAGCGGGCACCACGCCGGAGGGAGGATGCCGCGGCGGCGAGGGCGGGCGCGCCGCCGTCCAGGGCAGCGCCGCGCCGGTGCTGCCGCGCAGCCACGGTGGGGTGTTCGCCGGGGGCTCGGCGAGGGCGGCCGCGTCGGGCACCGCGGGCATGGGGCCGCCGGCCGCGATCAGCCCGGTGTGCTCGAGCAGCAGCCGCACCGAGGCCTCCGGCAGGTGGACCCGGGCCAGGCCCTGCACCCGCTCGACCTCCTCGCGGAGGTGGCCCAGCCCGGCGCGGCAGCGGTGGCAGCCGACCAGGTGCGCCTCGAGCTCGCCCTTGCGGGGCGCGGACAGCTCGCCGTCGACGTAGCAGCTCAGGGTCAGCAGGCTGCACTTCACAGGGCGATCTCGCGGTAGACGGTGCCGAAGTCGCGGCGCGCGCCGGCGAGCAGGCGGGAGGCGGCCTCGGGGGAGCACTCCAGGGCGCGGCCCATCTCGCGGTAGTCGAGCCGTGCCATGTCGCGGAGCAGCAGCGCGGCGCGGCGCTCGAAGGCCACCGTCATCAGCGCCCGCTTCACGGTGTTGATCCGGGTCGCCTCGCCGGCGTCGATATCGGCGGCGAAGGGCTGCCGGGAACGGCGGAGCAGGCGCGTGGGCCCCTGGCGGGGGCCGGGGAGGCGCTGCTGGTGCTGGCAGGCGCGGGTCACCGCCCGGTAGAGGGCGACGCGGCCGTCGGCACGCACCCGCGCGGGCGGATAGCGGCTGGCATGATGGATCGCCGCCGCCACGAACTCCATCGCGTCGCCGGAATCTCCGACGAGGTGGGTGGCGTACGTGGCGAGGTCGTCGAGGTGCTCGCGCACGAGGAATGCGAGCTCGCTCGTTTCTGGCAAGACGTGTGCTGCGACGCTGGTCATCAGTGTGGCGTGCGGGGCACGCAGGTAGCGGCCAGCATACATACGTGCGCTTTGGGGGTCAAGGCGGGGCCCGCCGAGGCCCCGGCCGGGTCAGGCCGCCGGGCCGGTCTCCGCCTTGCGGCGCCGCGCCGGGGCCGCCGGCGAGCGCGCCGGGATGCGCCGCGCCGGGGTGGCGGGCGCGGCGGCCGCCGGGTCCTTGGCGGCAGCGGCGGCGGCGGCGGCGGGGCGGCGACGGGCGGGGGCGGCGGAGCGCGGGCGGGGGACGGCGGGCGGTGTCGGCGCCGCCGGCGGGGTGGGCGCGTCGACCGCCGCCGCGCCGGTGCGCCGCGGGCGGGCGGCGGTGCGCGTCCCCGGCGCCGCCGGGCCCTTCGCC